>NZ_LZIX01000197.1:0-5929 GCF_001666955.1 Mycobacterium sp. E735
CCCCCGCGCAACAGCGGGGCGAAGATCTCCCACACCGACACGTCGAAGGCCAGCGAATGCGCATGCGACCACACCCCGGGCGCCGGCAACCCCGCATCCAGTGACCCGATCAGCGCCGTCACGTTATGATGCGAGACCCCAACACCTTTGGGCACACCCGTGGTACCCGAGGTGTAGATCAGATACGCCAATCCGTCGGCGTCGGGCTCGGGTAACGCCGCATCCGGGAGCTCGTCGAGGCGCGCATCATCGACATCGATGACCGCCACCCCATGCCCGGCCAGCCGCCCGGCCAGTTCCGCGGTGGTCAGGGCGGCGACCGGCTTGGCGTCGGCCAGCAGGAACCCGATCCGCGAATCCGGGGAGACCGGATCGATCGGCAGGTACGCCGCCCCGGTCTTCAGCACCGCCAACATCGCGGCGATCGCCTCGGCCGACCGCGAAAACAGCAGCGCCACAACCGAACCGGGACCCACGCCCCGGTCAACCAGATACCGCGCCAACCGATTCGAGGCCGCATCCAACTCCCGGTACGACACCGAGACCCCACCACCGCAGACCGCCACCGCCCCCGGCCCGCGTGCGACCTGCGCGGCAAACAACCCGGGCACCGACACCGGACCCGGCACCGGCCCGCTCAAAACGGCCCGATTACCAAACACATCCAGCCGAGACCGCTCAGCCTCATCGAGCACATCCACCGTCGACAACGACCGTGCCGGATCGGCCGCCATCGCCACCAACAGCCGCTGCAACCGGCTCGCCAAGTCCGAGACGTCGAAGTTCGAGAAGGGCTGTCCGACACCCACCGTGCTCAGGAATTGCTGATCGCCGAACCCGAGGAAGAATAGCCCGAAGTGGCCCACCGGGCCAAAGGTCGTGTACGTCGCGGTCGCCGGCACACCGGCGAGGCTGAGGGTCATCCGGGCCGGGACGAAGTTCACGACCACCCGGTTGGATGCCTGCGGTGCGCCACGGAAGCCGCCGTCGCCACCGAGCATGTGCACCGGGAAACGCTGGTGCCGCAACGCCTCCCGCGACCGCGTATCGACCTGTTTGAGAAACTCGGCGGCGGTGAGGAGGGGCGACGCGTTCAAGACCAGCGGCACCACCCCGGCGAGCATGCCGGGGTGGGTCTTCGACTCCGGGTCCAGCCGGCGGCTGACCGGGAAGTCGAGCACCACTTCGTCGGAATGGTCGGCGCGGAACCCCCGCACCAGGAGTGCGCAGGCGGCGGTGAGGACCGACGACCGGCGGACACCCAGCGACTTGGACAGTTGTTTGATCGCGCCGAGCACCGACGAGTCCAACTGGACGGGCGGTGAGGGGGCGTATGGGTCCCGGTCGCCGGCGAACTGGGTCATTCGATAGTCCGGCTCGGCGCCCGTCGGCAGGTGCTCGTTCCAATAGGCCTCGTCGGCAAGGCAATCCGCGGATGCCGCGTATTCCGACTCGCCGCTGACGAGATCTTGCACCGAACCGAAGAAGGCCGGAGATACGGCCGTGCCGGAGGCGAGCGCGGAGTAGACGGCCGCGATGCGGCGGCCGATCAGCGCGATGCCCATTCCGTCGATCGCGATGTGATGACAGCAGGTGAACCAGTAGTACTCATCGGGTGCCGTCTGGAACAGGTAGAAGTTCATCATCGGACCGGTGAGCGGCATCGGCGTGCGCTGGATCGCCGACGCCCGCTCGCGGGCCTCGCCCTCGGGATCGGCGGACCCGCTCACGTCGTCGAAGACCAGATCGACGTCCGGGTCGTCGATCACCCGCTGAAAGACGTGCCCGTCCGCCTCGAAGAAGCGGGCCCTGAGGCTCTCGGCCTCACCCACCACGTGGCGCATCGCCTGCTCCAGCAGACCGCGGTCGATCGCGCCCTCGATCCGGACGAGCACGCCGAGTTGCCACGCGACATCGAAGTGACCCGTTTGCTGAGCGAGCCAGATGTCCAGCTGCGCTCGCGTCAGCGGTAGTGCCCGGTCACTGCGTTCCACTAAGTCCCCCCAAAACCCTTCCCGACTCTTTCATACCTAGACGGTCTATACATCACAAACCGGGAGCGGACAGCCTCTCGCGCAGCGATTTAGGGCGCCTATCGGGCCAGTGTTGTTCGACGAAGTCGAGGCACGCCGCCCGTTCGGCTTCGCCGTAGGCCACGCTCCAGCCCGCGGGGACATCGGCGAAGGCCGGCCACAGGCTGTGCTGGTCCTCATTATTGACTAGCACGAAAAATTTGCCCCCGCCGTCGTCGAAAGGATTGGGCTGCAATGGACAACCTCCTCGAACCGAGCTGAGACGTGCAGAAGCGTTGGACGCTGCATCGAAAACGATGCTGCGCTTCTGGATTGGCCGTTGGTTTCGACCAGTGTGGCGTCCTGCCCACCGGCGCCGTGCCAGCGCCTTCGGGCTTTGCGGATATCCCCGTCATGAGGAGACCGTCGTGGCTGCGTTTCGGGCCCCAGCCGGTTCCCCTGCCCGAGTCGCGATGCCGTCCGCAACACCAACGGTAGCCCACGAAACTGGATCGGTGGTTTCACGCGGAACGCCATTCGCGCACCAGCGAACCGTGAGCGTGCTGGCACCACGACTTGCAACGTCGTAATCCACGGCTCGCGCGGCACCCGCCGGTTTGGTCAAACCTGTGAATTTCCTATGCACGAACGGAATTCGCTGCCGCGGGTTGCGGCACGCGTGTCGCGGAAGCCGGCGACCAACCCGGTGTTGTGACAAACTTCACGGGTGCACGAGCGGGTGGTGTTCACAGCGGATTGGCCCGCCGTTCACGGATCGTCCCGCGCCTGGGCATCGCTTGAACGTGTTGCGCCACGCCGAAATTCGGTGGGCGAACCCACATCCTACGGATCGGCGCCGGGGCGGCACGATCCCTCGAGGTTCGGTGTTTAGGGTCGGTGGCCCGCGGGTAGAGATGCGCCAATGTGGGGGTCGGTGCTGGGGTTGGGAATTCTCGCGGCGCTCAATCCCGTGCGCCTCGGGCTGGCCCTCCTGATGATCTCCCGACCGCGGCCCGGGCCGAACCTGCTCGCCTACTGGGTGGGCGGCCTCACCGTGTGTGTGCCCGAGCTTCTCGCGCCCCTGATGCTGCTCAACTTCACCTCGGCGTTCGGCTCGTTCGGCCACGGCTCGACCACGAAGGCCACCAGTTCCACACTTCCGCACATCCAGATCGGCCTCGGCGTGCTCGGGCTGTCGATCGCGGCGGTGATGGCCGTGCGCTTTTCGACGGGCCAGCGAGCGGAGGCCGGCGTATCGAGCGACGCGACCCCGACGCCCGCGGGCGCGCCGATCGCGGTGCCGCGATTCCTGAGCCGCGCGGGGGACGTCCCCCCGGAGGAGGGTTCCGGACCGCGGCGTTTGCTCCACCGCGCCCACCTCGCCTGGGAGCAGGGGTCGCTGTGGATCGCGTGGGTGATCGGCCTGGCGTCGGTTCCGGTCGACGGGGTGCTGTTCATCCTGGCGATCATCGTCGCCTCGAGGGCGGCGGTCGCCACGCAGGTCAGCGCCTCGATCGCGTTCGTCGTGCTGATGTATTCCGTCGTCGAGGTGATCCTGGTGGGATACGTCGCCGCGCCGGCAAGGACCCAAGCCGCGCTGCGGCGGCTGCACGACTGGGTGCGCGCCTACCACCGGCAGATTCTCGTGACCGTCTTCACGGTGGTCGGCGTCTCGCAGCTGGCCCAGGGCATGCACATCCTTTGAGCTGTCGGGTGACAAACCCGGCAATCACATCCGGCCGGCGACCGCGGGAGGATACAAAGGCATCAGCGTCTCGATAATCGGCGTTGGGAGCCCTCGTGATCACTCTGGACCGCTTGGTGAATGTGCTGGGTGGTCATGGGGTCCGGCTGGGTTGGTCGGCGGTGCCTCGGTCGACCGAACTGCGCAGCGTGGTCATTCACGAGATGTCGGGCGGGCGGGCCGTCGTCGGTGATGTTCTGCTGGCCATCGGCGCCGAATCTCTGAGCGAAGCCGTGGAGTGGGCGAACTCGGCGGGAGCGCTGGTGGTGCTGACGCGCGAGGGTGTGGAGCCGCTGACGGTGGGCGAGGACGCCGGGGTCGGGGCGGTGCTGCTGGTCGAGGAGACACTGCCGTGGAGCGAGCTGGCCGCGGTCATCTACGGGCTGGTGCTGGAGGGCCGCGAGACCGCGGCCGGCCGTGGTCCGACCGACCTCTTCGCGCTGGCCGACAGCCTGGCGGATGCGATCGGCAGCGCCGTCGTCATCCACGACGAGTTGCTGCGCGTGCTGGCGTATTCACGGCTGCAGCAGGACCCCGATCCGGCTCGGGTCGAGACGATTCTGAGCCGGCAGACGCCGGAGCGGCTGCGCGCGCTGTTCGAATCCCGGGGCGTGTTCGCGCACCTGGCGGCGGCCGAAGAGCCGCTCTTCGTCGAGGGCGATCCCGAATACGGTTTGACGGGCCGCATGGTGGTGGCGGTGCGCTCCGGGCGAGAGCTGATGGGGTCGGTCTGGGTGGCGTGTTCCGAGCCGCTGGACGAGCCGGCGCGCACGGCCTTGGCCGCGGGCGCGCACACCGTCGCCATGCACGTGCTGCGGTCACAGGCCAGCGCCGACCTCGAGCGTCAGGTCGAATCCGAGCTGGTGATCCGGCTGCTCGAGGGCAGCGCCGACGCCGCCACGTCGGCGAGCAGGCTCGGCCTGCCCCAGAGCGGCTTACGGGTGATCGCGCTGCAGGCGTCGGTGGGCGCCGAACGCGACGCGGCCCTGCTGCTGGCCTTCGAGCGCGCCACCACCGGCTTCGGTTGGTCACGACCGGGGCGCAGCGCCCTGGCGGGCAACACCGTCTACACCCTGCTTCCCGCGGACCAGGCCACGGCGGCCCGCGACTGGGTGACCGCCCTGACGGCGGCCCTGCCCGAACGGGTGACCGTGTTGGCCGGCATCAGCGGGCCGGCCGACGTCGCCGAGCTCGCCGCGGCCCGGCAGGAGGCCGACGAATGTCTGGCGCTGCACGAGGCGTCGCCCACCTGCGCGCCGCCCGCCTACGACGAATCGTGGGATGACATCCTGCTGCAGCGGTTGCGCACCGCGGCCCGCGCCGGCCGGGCCCCGACCCGTGGACCGGTGGCCGAGCTGCGCCGGCACGACCGCGCCAACGGAACCGACTACCTCGCCACGCTGCGGGCGTGGTTAGAGGCCCAGGGCGATCCGGTTGAAGCCGGTGAGCGTCTCGGTGTGCACGAGAACACCGTCCGTTACCGGCTCCGGAAGATGGCCGAAATCAGCAATCTTCCCTTGGACGACGCCAGGAAGCGGCTGGCCATGATGATCGAACTCGCGGCCACCGACATCGGTTGATCGAGCGCTGTCGGAATCCGACAACGCGCGCCGGCGCCCTTGTCGGATCGGCGCAAGCCGCGCGGTGCCCGGCCGCGCGAAGATCGGGGTGACCAACCACGGTCGCTACCCATTCGAACGAGGACATCCGATGACCACCCCCCGACACGATCACCCCGGGCTGGAGACGTTCACCGTTCCCCTGCCACGGGGTCTGCTCGCTCGGCTGTTTCGCCGCAACCCGCTGGTCCGGTCGACCGACCGGCTGGAGGCGCTGCTGTTGGTGTTGGCCATCGCGGTGTCGCTGGTCACCGTGCCGATCGCCGCCGCCGTGGGCACCGCGATCCATGAGGACCGTAGCCGCGTCTACGCCGAACAGGTGCAGACGCGGCGCCCGGCCACCGCGACGGTCGTCGGGGACAGCCATCCCCGCACCGATCTCGGAAAACCGACGGTCATGGCGCCCGCCCGATGGGATTTCGCCGGCTCCGAGCGCACCGGGGACATCGCCGCACCGCTCGCGGTGAAAGTCGGTGACCAGATAGACATTTGGGTCGACGACCGGGGCGCGCCGGTTACCCGGCCGAAAATGTCACCGGCCGACGAGGCGGTCG
>NZ_LZIX01000198.1:0-10412 GCF_001666955.1 Mycobacterium sp. E735
GGTGGCGACCCGCTTCGCCCGGCTGCGCCGCGCTTGCGATCGCCACTGATGCGATGGTGGCGACCCGCTTCGCCCGGCTACGCCGCGCTTGCGATCGCCACTTAGCTGGATTCGCCGTAGATACTGGTCACCCAGATGTGGGTGAGGGTGTCGACCACCCGGTCCTCGTCGACCGCGGGCGTCTCGGCGGACAAAGCGGCCATCATGGTGCGCTCGTTCATCTGGTTCAGCGAGGTCGCCAGGTCCACGGCGGGAATGGTCTCGGGCGCGGCGCCGCGCACGCGTTCCGCGGCGATCATGGCCGCGGTCTGGTCGATCCACTTCTGCATGAAGCCCAACCACACCACGCGGAGCTCGGAGCTGGTCGCCAGCGCCTCGGTGGCGGCGCGGGCCAGCCGGCGGTGCGTGCTGAACGCCGTGAAGAACGCCTTGATGCCGTTTCGCCACACCCGTCGGGGGTCCTCCGGTAGCCGCTGCACCGCGCCGTCGAACTCCGAATCGGCGCGCGCGATCACCGGTTCCAGCAGCGACAACAGCACCGCTTCCTTGGACTTGAAATAGAAGTAGAACGTCGGCCGGGACAGGCCCGCACCCTTGGCGAGGTCGTCGACGGAGATGTCGGCGAACGACCGCACTTCCAGCAGCCGCTCGGCGGTCGCGAGAATCGCCTGCTCGCGGTCGTCGCCCGAGGGCCGGATGGCACGGCGGCCACGCAGGGCGCGGGTCTGGCCGGCGGTAGTCACGGCCGCTACTTTACACGGTGTCGAAAAATTCGACACCCTGTTGACTGTGTCGACGGACCGTTGATAACGTGACAACATGACTGAGCACCTTGACGTGATCATCGTGGGCGCCGGCATCTCGGGCATCAGCGCGGCCTGGCATCTCCAGGACCGCTGCCCGACCAAGAGCTACGCGATCCTCGAACGCCGCGACGACCTGGGCGGCACCTGGGACCTGTTCAAATACCCGGGCATCCGGTCGGACTCGGACATGTTCACTCTCGGGTTCCGGTTCAAGCCCTGGCTCTCGGCGAAGTCGATCGCCGACGGCCCGGACATCAAGGCCTACGTCAAGGAGGCAGCGGTCGAGAACAAGATCGACCGGCACATTCGCTACCGCCAGCGCGTCTTGGCCGCCGACTGGTCCGACGCCGACAACCGCTGGACCCTGACCGTCGAGTCGGACGGCCAGGAGCGCGAAATGACTTGCTCGTTCCTGTTCGCGTGCACCGGCTACTACAACTACGACGAGGGGTATTCGCCCACCTTCCCCGGCGCCGACGACTTCGAGGGCCGGATCGTCCACCCGCAGCACTGGCCGGAGGACCTCGATTACCAGGGCAAGAAGATCATCGTCATCGGCTCGGGAGCCACGGCGATCACCCTGATCCCGGCGCTGGTGAACTCGGGCTCGGGCCACGTCACGATGCTGCAGCGCTCGCCGACCTATATCGGCTCGCTGCCCGGGGTGGACCCGTTCGCCGAACGCGCCAACCGGCTGCTTCCGGATCGCCTGGCGCACATCGCGAATCGGTGGAAAGCCATCGCATTCAGCACCTTCCAGTACCAGCTGTCTCGCAAGGCGCCCGCCTACATGCGCAAGACGTTGATGACGATGGCCAAGCGTCGCCTACCCGAGGGCTACGACGTCGAGAAGCATTTCGGGCCGCGGTACAACGTCTGGGATCAGCGGCTGTGCCTGGCGCCTGACGGCGACTTCTTCCGCACGATCCGGCATGGCAAGGCCGACGTGGTCACCGACACGATCGACCGGTTCACCAAGACGGGCATCAAACTCACCTCGGGTGAGGAGCTGCAGGCCGACATCATCATCACCGCAACGGGTTTGAACATGCAGCTGCTCGGCGGCGTGAAGCCCACCAGGAACGGTGAGCCGATCGAGCTGACGTCCTTGATGACGTACAAGGGCCTGATGTTTTCCGGTGTGCCGAATTTCGCGATCACCTTCGGCTACACCAACGCGTCGTGGACGCTCAAGGCCGACCTGGTCTCCGAATTCGTCTGCCGGTTGCTGAACTACATGGACGCCAACGGGTTTGACTTCGTGGAGCCGCAGCATCCCGGTGACGACGTCGACGAGCTGCCGTTCATGGACTTCAGCCCCGGCTACTTCCAGCGTGCGATGGACATGCTGCCCAAGTCGGGGTCGCGGGCGCCTTGGCGGCTCAAGCAGAACTACCTCTTCGACATGCGCACGATCCGGCGCGGCAAGGTTGCCGACGAGGGCCTGCGATTCGCGAAGAAGCGTGCGCCGGTTGCGGTTTAGGGTTTGACGACGACTATTCCGTCGTCGTCGCTGTAGGCGATCTCGCCGGGCACGAAGGTTACGCCGCCGAGCGCGATCTCGACATCGCGCTCACCGGCGCCCGTCTTGCTGCTCTTGCGGGGATTGGTGCCCAGCGCCTTGATGCCGATGTCGAGACCGCGCAGCGCGGCCGCGTCACGCACGGCACCGTTGACGATGAGGCCCGCCCAGCCGTTCGAGCGGGCCAGCTCGGCGATGACGTCTCCGACCAGCGCCGAGTGCAGGGAACCGCCGCCGTCGATGACCAGTACCCCGCCCGCACCTGGCTGGGAGAGAACCGATTTCAGCAATGCGTTGTCTTCGAAGCAGCGCACCGTGCTGATGGCTCCGGCGAATTCGGACCGGCCACCGAACTGGCGGAACTGGACGTCGCAGCTGCGTACGTCGGGGCCGATGTCGTCGACGAGGTCGGCGGTTGGCTGGAATGACACGGTCACGTCTGACACCGTAGCGGCTCGGTGGCGGGTCAGCGGCGCCGCAGCTGCCGGATCAACAGGATCGCCAGGAGGCTGACCGCCAGGGCGACGATCAACGGCAGCCGGGACTGGGTCAGGACCTCCATCGGAGCGTCTGGCGATACCGGGTTGTTGGCGGCGTCCACCGTGGATTTCGCTTGTGCGGCCGCGTCTTTGGCGGCGGCCGTGAGGTCGCCGTTGCTTTCGATTCGCTGCTGCACCTCGAGTGGCGGTGCCGGGGCCTTTGCCGGAGGCTCGGCGCTCTTGGCGGGCGCCTTCTTGGCCGGGGCTTTCTTGGCCGGGGCTTTCTTGGCCGGCGCCTTTTTCGCGGGAGCTTTCTTCGCGGGGGCTTTCTTGGCCGGGGCTTTCTTGGCCGCCTTGGCCGGGGGCGTCTTTTCCGGCGGCGGGGTGGAATCGCCGTCGGGCTCGCTATTGGGTTGATCCTGCGGGTCTGCCATGCGGCCGCTCCTCGAGCAATCTTCAGTAGTTCTCTAGCCCACGCGGGTTCTTCGAACCCATCATGCCAGCACGCACGCGGGCGCTTTTGCCGCCGGTCACGCTCGACGCCGCGCCGCCCACACGGCGCCTCCGGCGATGAGCGCCACCGCCACCACGATGAACGGCCAGACCGGAACCCCCGAGTCCCGGCCCCCGGCCGTGCCACCTGCGGCCGGTGGTCCCGGCGTGCCCGTGCCGGAGACCGTCAACCGAAACGACCAGGATCCGGAGACCACGTGGCCGTCCGCGGACGTGACCCGATAGTTCACCGTGTACGTGCCGGCCGGGCCCAGCGGCCGCAAGCCGATGCCGACGACCGCGCCGTGGACCGTCGGGTCGCCGGCGGACCACACATTGCCGTCGGGCCCGACGACGGTCATGGCCGCGAACGTGGTCTGCAGCTGTTCGTTGAACGTGGCGCTCACGCGCTCTGGCCCCGCCGCGAGGACCGCGTTGTCGGCCGGATCGGTGGCCACCCGGGCGGCATGGGCCGACGCCTCCGGCGCGGTCATCGTCGCGATCAGCCAGAGGGCACCGACGCATGCGGCAATCGCCAACCGCCTCATGCCCGGCGGCGGATCAGTCCGAGGCAGACTCCCAGCGCGGCCACGACCAGGGCCCCGCCGCCCAACATCCGGGCGGTGTTGTCCGCGGGTTTGGGCGGAGGCCCGGACACCTGGTCGGCCGGCGTGACAGAAGACGGATGGTGGCCGTGGGATGCCGCCGGTCCGACGGCAAGTGTCAGCGTGGGCGCCGGGTGCTCCGGCTCACCACCGCCCGGCAGCGGCGGCTGGTCCCACTTGACGACCGTGCCGTCGGAATAGGTCTGCGTGGCCGGGAAACTGACGGTGTCGGTATCGGGCAGCTTCATCGAGACGCGGAACAGCGCGAACTGGTCAGCCCCGATGCCGCCTCCTGGCGCGGCCGTCCACGTCACCGAGCGCACGGCGCCCGATGCCGCGTCACGGTCCAGCCTGGCCGTCCACCCCGGGGCGGTTTCGGTGCTGGCCGCGGCCACGTCGGGCAGGGCGACGCTCAGCGCGGTGGTCAGTGCGCCCGTGTTCGATTCGTTGGGGACCTGGAAGGTGACGATCGCCATGGCGCCGCGCAGCGCGTTGTCGCTGCTGGCGTGGACGTGGGCCCACGCCGCCGGAAGCTGTGCGGCCGAGACGGCGTAGAGGGTGAGGGCGGCGGCCACCGCGACCGGGACGCGGGAGACCCGCGCTCGGATCGACATGCCGGGCCGCCGCATTCGGTTGATCAGCTCAACCCGAGCCGGGCCATCAGGTCCGCCTCGATCCCGTCGAGCTGCGCCGCGATCGCCGCGTGCGCCGCCCGGCGGCGCGTGGCCGGCATGTTCTCCGCGGCGGTGACAGCCGCCGACAGGTCGGTGAGCCGCTCGGTGATGGCCGACGCGAACTGCCGCGTTTCGGCGTCCTTGGGCTTCTTGTCCTGCACCGCCCGCAGGGACTTTTCCGCCCCGGCGATTCGGGCGGACAGCTGCGCGCCGTGGCCGGAGAACTGCCCGATCTGCGCCAGGGGGATCCCGAGTTGATCCGCGCGACGCTGATCTATCAGGGCGCGCGCCGAGACGGCGGCCCGGTAGATGACCGGTGTGAGGATGGGCGCAAGCAGCCGGGACACCGTGAGGGCCCGACGAATCCGTGTCGGCGACAAGATCTTCCCTTCGCGCGCCGCTTTGAGTTCGGCCTCGGCGACCTTGAGCGCGTTGCGGTCGCTGTCCCGCTGGGCCTTGATCTGCGCCCTGAGGGCTCGGGCCTCCGCCCGGTGGGCGGCCTTGTACCGGCGAGTCTCGTTCTTGGCGGCGAGCTTGGCCTCCAGCTTCGCGCGGGCCTTGATCGCACGGGCTTCGGCGCGACGCGTCGCGCGACTCTTTCGCTTGCGGAACAGGCCCATACCCGGCCGCCTCCCCGGTATCTCGTGGACTATCGCTCTCGGGCGTGCGCGATCCCGTGAGCCAACCCTAATCGGAATGGGCGGGCGGGAGCCCTCCAGGTCGGGGCCGGGCGGCTGCGTGCGGGCGCGGGCGTCCGCTAAGCGTCCAGGTGCTCGGCGCGACGCAGCTCGTTGACCCGCTGCATGACCTCGCCTTGCGCCTCGGGGGACAACTCGGATGCGCGCAGGGCGATGCGGCGCACACCGTCGTCGCGCATCGTGGCGAGGATGGACAGTTCCTTGTCGAGCTTCTCGTAGTACTCGTCGTCGGTGAAGTAGGCCGGCTTGATGCGGAAGAAGTTGGCCAACGCGGCCATGGTCGCCGACGACGGGTTGGTGCGGTTCCCCGAACGCAATTGCGACAGGTAGGGAGCCGACATCGTGATGCCCTCCGCCTTGAGCGCCGCGATCACTTCAGCCGAGGTGTGGGGCCCCCGTCCCGGGGGATACACCGTGTCGAACAGGCGGTTCAGGCGAGCAGCGAACGTCGTGCTCATTGGATATGACCTCCACTGGGCTGTAGAAGTGAACTATTACCTAGGTATATTTGCTGATCATGGTAGCGGGGGTTTGTGTCCCGAAACAGGTGCAAACCCCCCAGGATTCGGTCCAGGCGTAGCTGGTGCTTGCCGATACCGCACTTGACGAGCGTCCAACTGATTCGCTGGGGTGTCCACTAAATCGGCGAAACTCACAGGTTATCCGCAGAATTGGACATCCGGTGCAAGGTGGCGGGCCGTCGGTGGCGGGGCGGGTCAAGTGTAGGATGGGCAGGTGCTGGGCGGTCGCACCGCAACCGGGCAGCAATTTATGATTGCTTAACGCCTTATTTGCTGTCGAATGCCAGTTGCGGCCGGAAAACACCCTTCGCAAACGTGCCGGATATGTGAATCGGTGTTCGGCGGCCCGTCGCGACGGGCCCATCTGCGACGCCCGCGCGCCGGCATTTCCGCAACGGGAGGCGGGAAAGCGAATGGCGCGCGGGAGTGCGCCGGCGGCGTGCGCAAAGGGGCCGCGGGGCGGTTGTGCAGACGTCGTGCACGCCCAAACCCGGCGAGCGCACGGGTGCGGCGATCGATGCCAAAAACGAGCCGAGTTTTCTAATTCACGCCGAAGTAAATGGCTATGCCGCAAGCAGCATCGCCAGGATGGCGGTATCGGGATGGCTGATGGGGTCGACTCCGACTCGGCTCACCATCGATGTGATCGTGCCGTCGGCTTCCGCCTCCACCCAGGCCGCTCGATGCTCGAGTCCCAGGTAGGGCAATCCGGGGAGCAGGACGCATCCCGACGCCGCGCCGTTGCATTCCGGCAAGGACGGCGTGGTCTCCGATGGAGGGTGCAGCATCAGCAGGGCCGGGGGCTGGTGATCGGCGAAATAGCCTGGGCGGATTGCCGATTCGCCGAAGACCGTACCTTCGGCAAGCACCAGGCCGACGGTGCCCGGCTCGGGCTCCTCGGGCAGTTCTTCGCGGGCGCCGAACACCGTTGTCGTGGAGAGCAATCCGGGCAATGACGCGACCCGGACCGCGACCATGAGCAATTGGGCCCACTCTTTGGTCGAATCCGGCCAACGTCCGGAGATCACGAACCCTTTCAGGGCACCACGAGCATGGAAAGGGGAAACCCCTATCGGGCGGTCAGACCCAGTTTCCATTTCGACCTCCGCGCGACGCCTCCGTCCGATTAACCACACTGGTAGCTCGAATAACCAAGCATGCCTGCGGGTTCGGTGCCGTGCAACCCGACACGGCCAAAGGCGCACATGTTCTCGGAGTGCCCAATCGGCGACCGCGCAAACGACAAAGGCGCCGCGCAAGCCGCGCGACGCCCGTGTCGATTCGAGGTGGGACTCAGCCGAAGATCAGTCCATTGGTCTTCGACGTGGCGGCCGCATACCGCTTCTGCACGTCGGCCCAGTTGACGACGTTCCAGAACGCCTTGACGTAGTCCGCCTTGACGTTCTTGTACTGCAGGTAGAAGGCGTGCTCCCACATGTCCACCTGCAGCAACGGAATGATGCCAAGCGGGACGTTGGCCTGCTGGTCGTACAGCTGGAAAGTGAGCAGCCTGTTGCCGAGGGTGTCATATCCCAGGACCGCCCAACCCGAACCCTGAAGTCCATTGGCGGCGGCACTGAACTGGGCGCGGAATTTGTCGAACGACCCGAACGCATCGTCAATCGCGGCGGCGAGCTCGCCGGTCGGCTTGTCGCCGCCGTCCGGCGACAGGTTCTTCCACCAGATCGAGTGGTTCACGTGGCCGCCGAGGTGAAACGCCAAGTTCTTTTCGTTCAGGAAGATCGCGGCGTGGTCGTCGTTGGCGCGCGCCTCTTCGAGTTTGGCGACGGCGTCGTTCACGCCTTTGACGTACGTGGCGTGGTGCTTACTGTGATGGATCTCGTTGATCTGCCCCGAGATGTGCGGTTCCAACGCTGCGTAATCCCAGTCCAAATCGGGCAGGGTGTATTCAGCCACGGCGTTCCTTTCTTCGATTGTCTTCTAACGCTCATTCGCAAGCCTGCCAAGCGGCAGCCAGCCGTAGACAACCCTGCTCCATGACTGCGCGGACCGCAAGAATGACCGCGATGAGCCGGAAGGCGAATACCCGTTCAGCGTCGATTCAAGACAGAACGATGAGAAGGAGAACGGCCAGCAACGCCAGCGCGATGAGCCCGGCGCGTAACGCGGCAACGCTGTAGCTGTGATTCCACGCGGGCGAGCCCGAGTACGACTTCGATGGGGCCGGTGAACCCGGACCGAACGAATGCGTGGCCATCAATCGCCTTTCACCCGCCCCTCACCTCGCGGCAGTGAGGTGAGTCACAACAATTTTCGCGCGAACGCGATCATAGCGCTTCGGGGCGGGCTTGGAAAATGACTCTCTGAACTGCGGGTTGGCGCCGAACGCCGGGCAGACCCAGCCGAGGGCGCCATCGCGGGGGCCCCGCGGTTGCTTAGCAAGACAATCCATTTCGCTCGGCGACCGTTCTGGGCTGTCTATCGCATGCGTCAACGCAGCGGTGTTATCCACATGTCGAACCACCGCTAGCCGGAAAAGCTGTAGTAATGGTTCCCTTACCCAAAACCCGCATGTGGATAAACCTGTGGAAACTGTGGATAGTCGGGATAGCTGAAGAGATAGCCGACGACTCGGCTCCAGCCATTCCCGAGCGATCCGCGGGACCCCCACCGCTCGCCGCACGCGGAGCGGATCGCCGCGAGGCTACGCTGGTCCGGTGATCCAGGTGTGCTCCCAATGCGGCACTCGGTGGAACGTCCGCGAACGGCAGCGCGAATGGTGTCCACGTTGCCGGGGAGCCCTGATGGCGCCGCTGGCCGATGCGCCGGCGCCCGACCCACGGTGGGGCTCACACAACGCCGCGCCTGCGAGCCGACCGCCCGCGGCCAGGGGCTGGCAGCGCACCCCGCCAAGGCTGCCGCCGGGCTTTCGCTGGATCGCGGTGCGCCCCGGCGCCGCGCCGCCTCCCCGGCGTGGACGGCGTCCCCTGGGCCCGACGCCGCGCTACGCCGTGATGCCGCGGTGGAGCCTCGCAGATCGCGTCGAACCTACGGCCGCGGCCGCCGGAGCCCCGACCCGCCCGGGGCCATCGGCCCCGACGATTCGCACCACGTTGTTCGTGAGCGTGCTCGTCCTCGGCATCGCCGCCCTGGTCTACGTCGTGCGCTACGTGCTGCTCATCGTCAACCGGAACACATTGTTGAACTCGTGGGTCGCGGCCGGTGCAGACTGGCTCGGCGTGCTGGCGAGCGTGGCCGCGATCGCCGCCACGCTGGCCTCCGGGGCGGTCCTCATCCTGTGGCTGATCGCCCGGCGTGCGGCGGCGTTCGCGCATCACGGCCTGCCGGAGCCGCGGTCCACGCGGGCGTTGTGGGCAGGGTGTGTGGTGCCGCTGGCCAACCTGCTGTGGGCACCGGTTTTCGTCATCGAGCTGGCGATTTTGGAGCAGCACTACGGCCGCATCCGCCGCTCCGTCGTCGAGTGGTGGATCGCGTGGGTCGCCAGCTACCTGGTCTCCGTCTTCGCCATGGCGACCAGCTTCGCCAGAGACGCCCAGGGCATCGCGAACAACACCATCACGATGGTTTTCGCCTACTTGCTCGCGGCGGTGACGGTGGCTGCGGCGGCCCGGGTCTTCGAAGGGTTCGAGCGCAAACCCGTCGAACGGCCCGCGCACCGCTGGGTTGTGGTCTCCGAAGATCGGGCGCCGACGCCGCGTCCGGTTGAGTTCGAAGGGCAGGAAGCGGCAGCATTACGCGTATGACGTGGGCCGAGGAGGTGCTCGCCGGGCATCCCTTTGTGGTGGCCCACCGCGGCGCATCGGCGGCGCGGCCCGAACACACGCTGGCCGCTTACGATCTCGCGCTCAAAGAGGGCGCCGACGGCGTGGAATGCGACGTGCGGCTGACCCGGGACGGCCACCTGGTCTGCGTCCACGACCGCCGGTTGGACCGGACGTCGACCGGGGCCGGCCTGGTCAGCACCATGACCCTCGCCGAGTTGCGTGAGCTCGAGTATGGGGCGTGGCACGACAGCTGGCGTGAAGACGGCACGCACGGTGACACCAGCCTGTTGACGCTGGACGCCCTGGTGTCGCTTGTCCTGGATTGGCATCGGCCGGTGAAGCTGTTCATCGAGACCAAGCACCCGGTGCGGTACGGCTCATTGGTGGAAACCAAGCTGCTCGCGCTACTGCATCGGTTCGGCATCGCCGCGCCGGCCTCCGCCGACCGGTCCCGCGCGGTGGTGATGTCCTTTTCGGCGGCCGCGGTCTGGCGGATCCGGCGAGCCGCGCCGCTGCTGCCGACCGTGCTGCTCGGCAAGACGGCGCGCTACTTGATCAGCGGCGCGGCCACCGCCGTCGGCGCCACTGCCGTCGGGCCGTCGCTGGCGACGTTGAAGGAATATCCCCAACTCGCCGATCGCGCGATAGCCCAGGGCCGCGCCGTGTACTGCTGGAACGTCGACGAGTACGAGGACCTCGACTTCTGCCGGGACGTCGGCGTGGCCTGGCTCGCCACCCACCACCCGGGCCGTACCAAGGCGTACTTGGAGAACGGCCGCGCGGGCGGTTAGTCCGGCGGATTGATGGGCACCGGCCCGTCGGCGGCCAGTGCCTCGAACAGCCGGCTCGCTTCGTCGTGGTTCCACACC
>NZ_LZIX01000199.1:0-11941 GCF_001666955.1 Mycobacterium sp. E735
GCGGTTCTCCGGTCTTCCAGTCGACGACCGTTGCGCCGCCGTCGGGGTCGGCGAACACCGCGTCGATGCGCCCGCGCCACGGTCGCCCCCGACGATCTGCCCGCCCCCGCCGAACTGGCCGGGCTGCTGGCCGAGCCGGCCGTCGGGTGACCCGCGCTGCCCGGGTACCGGGGTGGCGATCGTGGTTACATTGAGGCGTGGGTGTCTCCTGCGCTGGCGTCGAGCCGATCACGGACCGCCGTGCGCAACGGTAGGTCGCGGCAACTGAGCGGTCTCGAAGAGACGCTGACCGCCCAGCGAGGCCACCAGTTGGTCGGCGTGGTGCGCATCCCCGAGGAGCACGCCAGCCCCATTCGGGTGATCACCCGCCGCGTGGCCATCGCGCTGGTGGTGCTGTTCGCGGCGGCCGTCATCGTCTACGCGGACCGCAACGGCTACCGCGATGTGCGGGGCCAGCCGCTGACCTTTCTGGACTGCGTGTACTTCTCCGCGGTGTCGCTGTCGACGACCGGCTACGGCGATATCACGCCATACACCGAAACCGCGCGTTTGGTTCACACCCTGATCTTCACCGCGCTGCGGATCGCGTTCCTGGCCGTATTGGTCGGCACGACCCTCGAGGTGCTCTCCGAGCGCTCCCGGCAGGGGTGGAAGATTCAGCGTTGGAGGAGCAGAGTGCGCAACCACACGATCGTGATCGGCTACGGCACTAAGGGCAAGACGGCCGTCGCGGCGATCCTCAGCGACGAGGCCGCCCAGGGCGAGGTCGTCGTCGTCGACACCGATCGCAGCACCCTCGAGCACGCCGCGACCGCGGGCCTGGTCACCGTGCACGGCGACGCCACCAAGGCCGACGTGCTTCGGCTGGCCGGGGCGCAACACGCGGCGTCGATCATCGTGGCCACCAGCCGCGACGACACCGCGGTGCTGGTCACGCTGACCGCCCGGGAGATCGCCCCCAACGCCAAGATCGTGGCGTCCATCCGAGAGGCCGAAAACCAGCACCTGCTACAGCAATCGGGCGCGGACTCGGTGGTGGTCTCCTCGGCGACCGCCGGCCGCCTGCTGGGGCTGGCCACCACCACGCCCAGCGTCGTGGAGATGATCGAAGACCTGCTGACACCGGACTTCGGGCTGGCGATCGCCGAGCGCGAGGTGGAGCCGGCCGAGGTCGGCGGCTCCCCGCGCCATCTGCGCGACATCGTGCTCGGCGTGGTGCGTGACGGCCACCTGCTGCGCATCGGCGCGCCCGAGGTGGACGCTGTCGAGGCCAACGACCGGCTGCTCTACATCCGGCACGCGGGGCACTAGTGGCGATCGCAAGAGCGGCAGAGCCGGTCGCGGCGGGTCGCCACGATGGCTGGGCGATCGCAAGAGCGGCGGAGCCGGTCGCGGCGGGTCGCCACGAAGGCTGGCTCTAGTGGGCATCGCGGACTTTCGGCTACGGAACGTGCCGTTGCTGTCGCGGGTCGGCGCCGACCGGGCCGACCAGCTGCGCACCGACGTCGAGGCGGCCGCCGCCGGCTGGGCGGACGCGGCGCTGCTGCGGGTGGATTCGCGCAGTCAGGTGCTGGTCGCCGACGGCCGGGTGGTGCTGGGCTCGGCGGCCAGGCTGGCCGACAAGCCGCCACCGGACGCGGTGTTCCTGGGCCGCATCGACAACGGGCGCCACGTGTGGGCGATCCGCGGCGCTCTGGAGGCGCCGGAGGACGAAGACGTGCACGCCGAGGTGGTGAACCTGCGCGGCCTGGGGTCGATCCTCGACGACACCAGCAGCCAACTGGTCTCGTCGGCCGTCGCGCTGCTCAATTGGCACGACTCGGCGCGGTTCAGCTCGGTCGACGGCTCGCCGACCCGCCCGGCGCGGGCGGGCTGGGCACGGGTCCACCCGGTCACCGGGCACGAGGAGTTTCCGCGCATCGACCCGGCCGTGATCTGCCTGGTCCACGACGGCGGCGACCGTGCGGTGCTGGCCCGCCAGGCGGTGTGGCCGGAGCGGATGTTCTCGCTGTTGGCCGGTTTCGTCGAGGCCGGTGAATCATTCGAGGTCTGCGTCGCCCGCGAGATCCGCGAGGAGATCGGCCTCACCGTCCGCGACGTCCGCTACCTGGGCAGCCAGCCGTGGCCGTTCCCGCGCTCGCTCATGGTCGGCTTCCACGCCGTCGCGGACCCCGGCGAGGAGTTCTCGTTCAACGACGGCGAGATCGCGGAGGCGGCGTGGTTCACCCGCGACGAGGTGCGCGCGGCGCTCGCGGCCGGTGACTGGTCCAGCTCGGCGGATTCGAAACTGCTGCTGCCCGGCTCGATCTCGATCGCGCGCGTGATCATCGAATCCTGGGCCGCGATCGACTGACCCGGCGCCGCTACTTGATGCGGTCCGTCACGGTCTGCAGCACGGCGCTGGCGACCTGATCGGTGGGTTCGATTCCCAGCACGCCGACGGAGACCAGCACCGATGACTTCACCGTGTAGAGGTGAATCCAGCCGTCGGAGTTCAGCTTCAACGTCAGGGAATCCGGCTTGTTCAGCGTGAAGTCATACGCGGTGTGGTGTAGGGAGGCGCACTGATCCAGCGTCGTGTGCAGCTGGTTGAGCGCCCCGCGGGCGACGTTGGCGTCCGGGTAGACGACGACGGCGTTGGTGACCTCGTTGATCGGGGCGATGCCGCCCGGCCTCAGGTCGTCGGTCGAGCCGGCGTAGGCGACAGAGCGGTATTCCTTCCAGCCCCCGGCGAAGGTGAGGTCCGTGGTTCCCACCGCCCGGCACGGCGCCGGCGGGTTGCCGATGGTCTCCTGTGGCGGATCGTGGCGGTCGGCATACGGATACGGTTGCAGGCCTTCGAAATTGGCGATGTGACGCGCATCGTCGAGGCTGATGACCAAGGAGTCGGCGTACACGTGCGGGCTCGGGTTCGCCGCCGTACGGGAGTGCGAGCATGCCGTCAGTACGGCGACGGCGATGACGGCCGAAGCCATGGCGGCCAGCGACAGGCGCCGAGGCAAGCGGCTCGACCGATCACTCGACGCCATGCTCGCCAATGTTAGGGCCGCGCTCGGCGGCAGGCAGAGCAGTTGGTGAACACCGGCGGCGTGTCGGCGCGCCCGGCCCTCTTTAGGCGCCGGCCTCGGCCAGCTTGGCCTTGACCTCGGCCGCGCTCGGGTTGGTCAGGGTGGATCCGTCGGCGAACTTCACCGTCGGGACCGTCCGATTGCCGCCGTTGACCGACCCGACGAATTCCGCCGCCGCGGGGTCGTGCTCAATGTCGACCGCCTGGTACGGAATTCCGTTGGACTTCAACACAGTCATGAGCCGATGGCAGTAGCCACACCATGAGGTCGTGTAGACGGTGATCGGGGCAGTGGTCATAGCTCGTTAACGTAGCCCGCAGGCGGTGTGTTCCGCGCCCGAACACCGCACCCATATCCCGACGCGCACCGGCCGGGGCCGCGGTTTGTCGGCCATCGCTGCCAAGATGGACGCCATGCCGATGGTCGCCGACGCCTTGACCGCCGGGCTGGACGACGAGCAGCGCGAGGCCGTCCTGGCTCCGCGCGGCCCGGTCTGCGTGCTTGCCGGGGCCGGAACGGGCAAGACCCGCACCATCACCCACCGGATCGCGCAGTTGGTGGCGAGCGGCCATGTGGCCGCCGGGCAGGTGCTGGCGGTCACGTTCACCCAGCGGGCGGCGGGGGAGATGCGTTCCCGGCTGCGCACGCTGGGCGCCGCAGCGGGCGCCGACACCGGCGTCGGCGGGGTGCAGGCCCTGACCTTTCACGCCGCGGCGCACCGGCAGCTGCGGTACTTCTGGCCGCGGGTGGTCGGTGACACCGGCTGGCAGCTGCTGGACACCAAGTTCGCCGTGGTGGCGCGGGCGGCCAGCCGCTCAAGGATCAACGCCAGTACCGACGACGTCCGCGACCTGGCGGGCGAGATCGAGTGGGCCAAGGCGTCGCTGATCACCCCCGAGGAGTATCCGGCCGCCGTGGCCGAGGCAGGGCGGGACATCCCGCTCGACGCCGCCCGGGTCGCGACCGTGTACGCCGCCTACGAGGCGCTGAAGGTCCGCGACGAATCGGTGACGCTGCTCGACTTCGACGACCTGCTGCTGCACACCGCGGCGGCGATCGAGAACGACGCCGCCGTGGCCGACGAATTCCGGGGCCGCTACCGCTGTTTCGTTGTCGACGAATACCAGGACGTCACACCGCTGCAGCAGCGGGTGCTGGCGGCGTGGCTGGGCGACCGGGACGACCTGACCGTCGTCGGTGACGCCAACCAGACCATCTACTCGTTCACCGGGGCCTCGCCGCGGTTCCTGCTGGACTTCTCGCGGCGCTATCCCGACGCCACAGTGGTCCGCCTGGAACGCGACTATCGCTCCACCCCGCAGGTGGTGTCGTTGGCCAACCAGGTGATCGCCGCGGCCCGCGGGCGGGTCGCCGGCAGCAAGCTGCACCTGTCCGGTCAGCGTCCGCCGGGCCCGGCGCCGTCGTTCCGCGAGCATCCCGACGAACCGGCCGAGGCCGCCGCTGTCGCGGCGTCGATCGCCCGGCTGATCGAAGCGGGCACCCCGGCGTCGGAGATCGCCGTGCTCTACCGGGTCAACGCGCAGTCCGAGGCCTACGAGGAGGCGCTGACCGAGGCCGGCATTCCCTATCAGGTTCGCGGCGGCGAGGGCTTTTTCACCCGGCAGGAGATCAAGCAGGCGCTGTTGGCGCTGCAGCGGGCGGCCGAGCGCGGCGCCGACGGGCCGCTGCCCGACGTCGTAAGAGCCGTCCTGGAACCGCTGGGTCTGACGGCCGAGCCGCCGGTGGGCGCCCGGGCCCGGGAGCGCTGGGACGCGCTGACCGCGCTGGCCGAGCTGGTCGACGCCGAGGTGGCCCAGCGCCCGCAGCTGGACCTCGCCGGCCTGTTGGCCGAGCTTCGGTTGCGCGCCGACGCGCGCCACCCGCCGGTGGTGCAGGGCGTGACGCTGGCCTCGTTGCACGCCGCCAAGGGGCTGGAGTGGGACGCGGTGTTCCTGGTCGGGCTGGCCGACGGCACGCTGCCCATCTCGCACGCGTTGGCGCACGGCCCCGAAAGCGAGGCGGTCGAGGAGGAGCGCCGGCTACTGTACGTCGGAATCACCAGGGCGCGAATCCATTTGACGCTCAGCTGGGCGCTGGCCCGCAACCCGGGCGGACGGCAGGGCCGCAAGCCGTCGCGGTTCCTCAACGGCATCGCGCCCCAGGCCCGCGCCGACGCCGCCCCCAACAAGTCCCGGCGCAACCGGGGACCCGCGGCGCGCTGCCGGATCTGCAACAAGGACCTGTCCACCGCCGCGGCGGTCATGCTGCGGCGGTGCGAGACGTGCGCGGCCGACGTCGACGAAGACTTGCTGCTGCGGCTCAAGGCGTGGCGGCTCGACGTCGCCAAGGAGCAGCAGGTGCCCGCGTATGTGGTCTTCACCGACAACACGCTGATCGCCATCGCGGAGCTGCGGCCCGGGGACGAGGACGCGCTGATCGCGATCCCCGGCATCGGCGCGCGCAAGCTGGAGCAGTACGGGCCCGACGTGCTGGAGTTGGTGCGCGGCGCCTAACCACACCGTCGAGCGTGGGGCTTGTGGACGAATTCGAGGCAATTGCCGTACTAGGGCCCACACTCGGTGAGGCTGTCGCCGATAAGCGCAGGTCAGAAAATAGTTTGTGCCGCGCGTCCGCGACGGTTTACCCTCGAAGCTGCGTTCTGGCACGACGAAGGGAGGTGGCCACGATGATCAACGACGCGTTCGGTGTGGACGTGGCCGCCGCGGCGGCCACGCTCAAGCATGCCGCCGCCGTGCCGGCGGCCGCGTTGAAGCATCGCGCCGCCGCCGCCGCGACGAACGCGTCCGCAGGACTCGAGGTCCACCGAATGGCTACGTAACTCCCCGGTCTCACCGGATGGCCACGGACCCGAAGTCAAGGATCCGTGGCCATAGTCTTTTCGGGCGCAAGCCCGCTCCCTGGTCCGGATCAGCGAAATCCGCAAGCCCCGACCAGGAAGCAGGTGAGCAGGACATGTCGGCCCTGACAGTCCCCAGACAGCCGTCGCCGGCGTTGCCGTGTCACGCCGGCGATCCCGACCTCTGGTTCGCCGAGACCCCGGCCGACCTCGAGCGCGCCAAGGCGCTCTGCGCGGGCTGCCCGATCCGGCGCGAGTGCCTGGCGTCCGCGCTGGAGCGGGCCGAGCCCTGGGGGGTGTGGGGCGGCGAGATCCTCGACCGCGGCGCCATCCTGAGCTTCAAACGGCCGCGCGGACGCCCCCGCAAGGACGAGGTCGCCGCCTAGATGGCCGCGCTGTCGGGCTCGGCGAAGCCGGGAATCAGCTCCTCGGAGAGGGCCTTGATCGGCACCCGCGCGTCCAGCTGGCACAGGATCGCCGCCACCGAGGCGATGACCCGCATCGGGATGGCCAGCTTGGGCGGCAGGTCCATCTGCCGGGCCGTCTTGATCTGGGACACCGACCGGTCGATCTGGCCGACGGTCATGCGCTGCAGCCATTTGCGCGTGTAGTGGAACTCGTCGACCTCGATGGGTTCGACATACTGGCGCAGCATTTCGTCGATGTCGCGCACCGACACCTGCTGGCCCTTCTGGATGAACCCGACCTTCTCCATCGTCGGCAGCAGCAGATCGTAGTTCTTGTCGCGGGCCAGGCGGATCGTCATCCCGAGCTCGATGGGGTAGCCGCCGGGCAGCGGTGCGACCGCGCCGAAGTCGATGACGCCCATGCGGTCGTCGGGCAGCAGCATGAAGTTGCCCGGGTGGGCGTCGCCGTGCAGCATCCCCAGCCGGCGCGGCGCGTCGAAGGTGAGCTCGAGCAGCCGGGTGCCGATCAGGTCGCGCTGCTCGCGGGTGCCGTCGCGGATGATCTCCGCCAGCGGCAGGCCGTCGATCCACTCCTGGACCACGACCTTGGGCGCGCTGGCGACGACGTGGGGTATCGCGAAGTGCGGGTGGCCCTCGTAGGCCTTGGCGAAGGCGCGCTGGTTGTCGGCCTCCAGCCGGTAGTCGAGCTCCATCTCGGTGCGCTCGACCAGCTCGTCGACGATGCCCTGGACGTCGGCGCCGGGGGCGAGCTGTTTGACCACGCCGACCATCCGCTGCATGGTCTTGAGGTCGGCGCGCAGCGCCTCGTCGGCGCCGGGGTATTGGATCTTGACGGCCACCGGGCGGCCGTCGGCCCAGACCGCCTTGTGCACCTGGCCGATGCTGGCCGAGGCGATGGGTTTGTCGTCGAACGAACTGAACCGTTCGCGCCACTTGGTGCCCAGCTGGGCGTCGAGCACCCGGTGCACCTTGTTGGCGGGTAGCGGCGGGGCGTCCTTTTGCAGCTTGGTCAGCGCCTCGCGGTAGGGCTCGCCGTATTCGTCCGGGATGGCGGCCTCCATGACCGACAAGGCCTGGCCGACCTTCATCGCCCCGCCCTTGAGCTCGCCCAAGACGGTGAACAGCTGGTTGGCGGCTTTCTCCATCAGCTCGGCCTGGACTTCGTCCCGCGATTTCCCGGTCAGCCGTTTGCCGAAGCCGAGCGCCGCCCGGCCGGCGAAGCCGACCGGGATGCTGGCCAGCTTCGCGTTGCGCGCCGCCCGGCCCCGTTTGATGTCTGCCACGTATCCATCATCCATGACGTTCCACGCGCCTCGCGCTTGATCTTCGCAACACCCGCTCGCGGGCGGCCGACGGGGAAGCGCCCTAGGTTGTCCCCCATGGCAGCCAAGCAATCACAACACGACGCCGCTGACTCCCTGTTCAGGGCGATCATCGAAACGCTGGACAAGCACCGCAACGACGGCACCCTGACCGCGGAGATCCTGCAACAGCTGGGGACCGCCTACGAGTCGGTGTCGTCGAACGTCCCGGATCAGGGCCGGCTCGGCTAGCTGGCCCGTCCGCACGAGCACAGCGGGTGCCGGGTCCAGCGCCGCGCGACGATGGCGCCGGCGTTGAGGTCGAATTCCAGCGTGGCGTTCAGCGTCTGGGGCGGCATCGCCTCCTGTTGGCGCACGGCGGCGATCACCCGGTTCACCTGGCTGAGCGCCAGCGCCGCGGTCGCCAGCAGCGTGGCCCGGTCGGCCACCCCGACGGTCTCCCGCAGCTGCGCGGAGATCGCGGGCCAGGCCGCGTCGCGGTCCCGCCGATGCAGGTCGGCGCAGCCCAGGCAGCTGGTCGTCCCGGGAATCACCAGCGGGCCGACCAGCCCGACGCCGTCGCGGACCCGCACCGGCAGGTGGGGCACGCCACGGGCGTGCAGGTCGCGGACCATGCGCGGGTCGGCGACCAAGTAATCGGACAGCACCACCAGGTCGACGACGGCGGCCGACACGGCCGCGTGCGGCTGGCTGCTGCGGGCGATCCGGGCGCCCGAGCAGCGCAGCGCCTCGGCGAGCAGCTCCGACAGCGGCCCGCGGCCGTGGATCCGGATGGACGGCGCCCGGCCGCGGGGCTTCCCGCATTCGGTCGCCACGCCCGCGCCGACCAGCTGGTCGACCAGGTCCGTCAGGCCCTCTGCGTCCCGCAGGCCGCGGTCGACGGCGCGCCGCCGCAGCTCGGCCAGCGGCGTGGGTGATCGCATGGTTCGCAGCAGCGCGGCCAGTTCCGCGGCGGGCAGGCCGCCCGGTGGCCGCACCAGCACGGCACGGCGGGGATCCCAGCCGACTTGGACGGCGCCGTCGGGCCGCAGCAGTACCGGCATGGCGGGGTCCAGCGCATAGGTGGAAAGCGTGGCCGGTGACACCGGTGCACTGTGCCACGCCGGGGGTGGGCGCCCCGGTCAGTTATCCACAGGGCCGCGGCCCGGATCCTCGGGGTTCTCCTCGAGCTTGGCGATCGCCTCGTCGATGCCGCTGGTGTCGCCCCCGATGACGCGGTCGATGAAGCCCGCCGGCTCGTCGAGGTCCTCGGCGGCGGGCAGCAGGTCGGGGTGTTGCCAGATGGCGTCGCGGGCGTCCACGCCGGCGGCCTCGGTGAGGCGCTCCCACAGCGCGGCGGCTTCGCGCATCTTGCGGGGCCTCAGCTCCAGGCCCACCAGCGTCGCGAAGGTCTGTTCGGCCGGGCCGCCGGTGGCGCGGCGGCGGCGCAGCGTCTCGCTGAGCGCGGCCGCCCCCGGAATCCGGTCGCCCAGGGCCGCGGTGACCACCACCTGCACCCAGCCCTCGATCAGCGCGAGCAGCGTCTCGAGGCGTTCCAGCGCCTGCGTCTGCGCCGGGGTGGCCTTGGGCTCGAAAACGCCTTGCCCCAGAAGGTTTTCGATGGCCGCCGGGTCCGACAGCGTCGCCGGGTTGAAGTCGCGGGCCAACTCCTCGATACCGCTCATGTCGATCTGCATGCCCATCGCGTAGGCCTCCACCGCGCCCAGCAGCTGGCTCGACAGCCACGGCACGTGGCTGAACAACCGGTGGTGGGCGGCCTCGCGCGCGGCCAGAAACGTCAGGATCTCGCTGCGGGGCTGCTCGAGCCCGGCCGCGAACGACTCCACGGCGTCGGGCAGGATCGCCGCAACGCCCTTGGGCCCCAACGGCAATCCGATGTCGGTGGAGGTGAGCACCTCGCGGGACAGCCGGCCCAGCGCCTGCCCCAGCTGCGAGCCGAAGGCCATGCCGCCCATCTGCGACATCATCGCCATCAGTGGGCCCGCCATGCTCTTGGCCTCCTCGGGCAGCGACGACGCCCACACCGTCGAAATCTGTTGTGCCATCGGGTCGCACAACCGCTTCCAGGTATCCAGGCTGTTGTCGACCCAGTCGGCCGGGCTCCAGCCCACCGCCTTGCTGGTGCCGGCGGGCAGCGCCGTGGCGCCGTCCAGCCAGGTCTCGGCCAGGTGTACCGCGTCGGCGATCGCCGAGTGCGTCGTGGCCGGGATGGGCGCCACGAACCCGATCGAGTTCGTGGCCACCCGGCGCGCCAGCTCGTAGTTGACCGGGCCCGACTGTCCGCCCCCGGCCATCCCGGTGCCCGCGCTGGAAAGCATCTGACCCAGCTGGGTGAAGATCTGCCCGAGGTCGCCCATGCCGAAATCGCCGCTCATGCCGAATGCGCCGAAGGGATCGGAGCCGCCGGAGCCCGAATTGGGATCTTTCTTCCCGGGTTTGTCGGGGTCTTCCCCGTGGGAGAAGCCGAAAGGCAGGTCAGCCATACCGTCAACGGTACTCACCGGGGGAATGGGGTGGGTGGTCTCGGGGTCAGCTTGTGGCTGAACCGGACCGACGGGCTCCGTCTAGTGTAATCGGCGTGAACAGGCGGATTCTGACCTTGATGGTCGCGCTGGTGCCGATCCTGGTCTTCGGCGTGTTGCTGGCGGTGGTGACGGTGCCGTTCGTCTCGCTGGGCCCGGGACCCACCTTCGACACGCTCGGCGAGGTCGACGGCAAGCAGGTGGTGGCGATCGAGGGCACCGCGACGCATCCGACCACCGGGCACCTGAACATGACGACGGTCTCCCAGCGGGACCAGCTGACCCTCGGCGAAGCGCTGACGCTGTGGCTTTCGGGGCAGGAGCAGTTGGTGCCGCGCGACCTGATCTACCCGCCGGGCAAGTCACGGGACGAGGTCGACAAGGCCAACAACGCGGACTTCAAGGAGTCCGAGGACAGCGCCGCCTACGCCGCGCTGGGCTACCTGAAATACCCGGCCGCGGTCACGGTCGCCAAGGTCACCGATCCGGGTCCGTCCGCGGGCAAGCTGAAGGACGGCGACGCCATCGACGCGGTCAACGGCGTCCCGGTGGCCGACGTCGACCAGTTCACCGGGCTGCTCAAGAACACCAAGCCGGGCCAGACGGTGACCATCGACTACCGGCGCAAGAACGAGCCGGCCGGGGTGGCCCAGATTACGCTGGGCGCGAACAAGGATCGCGACTACGGCTTCCTCGGTGTCGCCGTGCTCACCGCGCCCTGGGCGCCGTTCGTCGTCGACTTCAACCTGGCCAACGTCGGGGGGCCGTCGGCCGGCCTGATGTTCAGCCTGGCGGTGGTCGACAAGCTGACCACCGGTGACCTCACCGGGTCGAAGTTCATCGCGGGGACCGGCACCATCTCCGCCGATGGGAAGGTCGGCCAGATCGGCGGCATCACCCACAAGATGGTCGCCGCCCACGCGGCGGGCGCCACGGTCTTCCTGGTGCCGGCCAAGAACTGCTACGAGGCGAACTCGGACAATCCGTCCGGCCTGCGCCTGGTGAAGGTGGAGACCCTCAGCCAGGCGGTCGACGCCCTGCATGCGATCACGTCGGGGGGCCAGCCCCCGAGCTGTTAGAAGCTGAGCGAGCCAAATGGCGGGTCGCGCGATGCGTAGAGTTGTCACCGTCGATCAATCGAGCAGGGAGCGTAGCCAGTGGGGATGCGGCCCACCGCACGGATGCCGAAGCTGACCCGGCGCAGCCGGATTCTGATCCTGATCGCCCTGGGTGTGATCGCTTTGCTGCTCGCCGGCCCCCGGCTGATCGACGCGTACGTGGACTGGCTGTGGTTCGGCGAACTCGGCTACCGCTCAGTGTTCAGCACCGTCCTGGTCACCCGGTTCGTGGTCTTTCTGGTGGCCGGCCTGCTGGTGGGCGGCATCGTGTTCGCCGGTCTCGCGGTGGCCTACCGCACCCGCCCGGTGTTCGTGCCGAGCAACGACAACGATCCGGTCGCGCGGTACCGCGCCGTCGTGCTGTCCCGGTTGCGGTTGGTGGGCATCGGGGTGCCGGTCGCGATCGGCCTGCTGGCCGGCATCATCGCGCAGAGCTACTGGGTGCGCATCCAGCTGTTCATGCATGGCGGGGACTTCGGTATCCGGGATCCGCAGTTCGGCAAGGACCTCGGCTTCTACGCGTTCGACCTGCCGTTCTACCGGCTGCTGCTCAGCTATTTGTTCGTGGCCGTCTTCCTCGCGTTCGTTGCGAACCTGCTGGCGCACTACATCTTTGGCGGAATCCG
>NZ_LZIX01000200.1:0-25704 GCF_001666955.1 Mycobacterium sp. E735
CGCATCACCGAACAGGCGATCGTGGACGTGCAGCGGGCGTTGGCGCCGGGGGTCCGCCAGATCGACCTGTCGGCCACGCTGGTGCGTCGCGCCTTCGAGCTGGGTGCCACCACGAACATGCTGGAGGCCATCTGGCAGGTGATGCCGAGTTCGCGAGAAGCCGGAGTGTGGACGACACATGGCGATCTGGCGCTGCCGCTGCTTCCCACCGATCGTGAACTGGCCGCCGGCGACGTGCTATGGACCGACATCAGCATCACCTATGCCGGGTACTGCTCCGATTTCGGCCGGACCTGGGTGGTCGGTCGCCCGCCCACCCAGCGACAGCAGGACCAGTTCCGACAATGGCGTTCGATCATGGACGCGGTGCTCGCGGTGACCAAAGCCGGTGTCAGCTCCGGCGATCTGGCGCGTGCGGCGATTGCCGCCAACGGCGGCCGCAAACCCTGGTTGCCGCATTTCTATCTGGGCCACGGTATCGGGACCTATCCCGCCGAAGCTCCCATGATCGGAACGGATCTCGGCGAAGAGTTCGACGACAACTTCGTCTTGCCGGTCGGAACGGTTCTGGTGCTGGAACCCGTGGTGTGGGAAGACGGGACGGGCGGTTATCGCAGTGAGGAGATCGTGGTGATCACCGAAGACGGCTACCTGCCGATCACCGACTACCCCTACTCCCCCTATGGCGACTGAAGTTCTGCCCGACCCCACGGCGCTGCGGATGGGCCGCCGGGACCGCGCGTTGGCGCAGATGGACGCGCACGGGCTGGACATGCTGGTGCTTGGGCGTCAAGCCAACATTCGTTACGTGACCGGCGCACCGCAGTTGTGGATCGCCGGGACGCGACCGTTCGGCCCGATGTGCGTCGTGGTGCGCGGGTCAGGCGAGATCTATCTCAACAGCACCGACGACGAGGGGGTGCCGGAGGAGATCGGGCACGATCACCTGTACGGGCTGGCCTGGAACCCGATGACGCTCATCGACGTGCTGACGAAGATCGATGGCGCCCACACCGCGCGTCGGGTCGGAACCGATGCGATCACTCCGACTTTCGCCGCCCTGCTGCCGGAGGCGTTCCCGAACGCCGAGCTCGTCGACGCGGAGCCCGCGATGCGGGCGGCGCGGCGCGTCAAGACGGCCGACGAGATCGCGGCCATGGCGACGGCGCTCCGGGTCGCCGAGCGCGGACTTGCCGCCGCGCTGGCCGAATTCGCGCCGGGCGTGTCGGAACGAGCGCTGGCGGGGGCCATGATGGAGGCCATGGCCGCGGGCGGTGTGAGCACGCCCGCCACCCAGGACGCGGCGTGGGTGACGTCGAAGGAGCACCCGTGGCGTCGCGCCGGATCGGGCGAGGGGCGGCCGGGTGATCTGGTCGCGTTCGCCGCGGGGGCCCTGGCGAACGGCTATGTCGCGGAAGTGGGCCGGACGTGGCCGGCCGGCGACCACGCCGACCGGGCTACGCGCGACCTGTTCGAGCGGTCGAACACGTTGTACGACAACATGCTTGCGGCCTGCCGGCCCGGCGCGCCCACCTCGGACTTGGTGGCCGCCTATCAGGCCGCCGGCGAGCCGATTCCGCCGATGCCGATCGCGCACGGATTGGGGCTGGGATTCGATCCGCCGGTGGTGTCCCAAACCCTGCTGGCAGCGGGCGAATTCGACCAACTGGAGGCGGGGATGGTGTTGGCCATCACCGCGTATGTCTGGGAAAAGGGTGTCGGGGCGCTATTCAGACGGGACACCGTTCACATCACCGAGGGCGGTCCCCACGTGCTGACCGCCAGCCCGTCGTGGTCGGGTCAATAGAATCACTTGCGTCACTGGGTGAGTTCCGTGATCCCGATATCACTGCGGTCGGCCGAGAGCCCAGCCGGGCAGCGTCGGCGACACAGGAGGGCAACCTCGGAGACACCTGCGGGTCGCCTCTCGATGCCTTCGTTGCCACCTCAAAACCTCCGGGGTTACCCGGAAACCCGTTCCCCGGTCAGGTCGAGGGCGATATCGATAAGCACGTCCTCCTGGCCGCCGACCAAGCCCCTGCGCCCGGCTTCGACCAGAAGCGTGCGCGCATCGACGCCGAACCGTTCGGCAGTTGCCTCGGCATGACGCAGGAAACTTGAGTACACGCCCGCGTATCCCAGCGTCAACGTCTCCCGGTCCACGCGCACCGGACGCTGCTGCAGGGGCCGCACAAGGTCGTCGGCGGCGTCCTCGAGCGCGTTGAGGTCACAGCCGTGTTGCCAGCCCATCCGGGTGGCCGCCGCGACGAAGACCTCCAGCGGCGCGTTACCGGCGCCGGCGCCCATACCCGTCAGTGATGCGTCGACGCGGTGAGCGCCATGCTCCACGGCGACCATCGAATTCGCCACACCCAGCGACATGTTGTGGTGGGCATGGATGCCGACTTCGGTTGCACTGTCGAGGCTTTGCCGCACCGCGTCGACCCGTTCGGCGACGTCGCGCATGGTCATCGCGCCCCCGGAGTCGACGACATAGACGCACCCGGCCCCGTATCCCTCCATCAGGACGGCCTGCTCGGCGAGCTTCTGCGGGGTGGTCATGTGGCTCATCATGAGGAAACCGACGGTGTCCATGCCGAGTTCGCGCGCCGCGACGATGTGGTGCGCGGAGATGTCGGCCTCGGTGCAGTGCGTCGCGACGCGTACGACACTCGCGCCCGCCCGGTGCGCGGCGGTCAGGTCGCGGACGGTCCCGATGCCCGGCAGCACGAGGGTCGCCACCTTGGCCCGCTCTACGGTCCCGGCCACGGCCTCGATCCACTCCAGGTCGGTGTGGGCGCCGAATCCGTAGACGCAGCTGGACCCGGCCAGCCCGTCTCCATGGGCGACCTCGATAGAGTCCACCCCCGCCTGGTCGAGCGCCCGGGCGATCTCGGTGACCTGCTCCAGGGTGTAAGAGTGTCGCACGGCGTGCATGCCGTCACGCAGCGTGACATCACTGATGTACAGCGGCTTGCTCATTTCCTCACCCCCACAGTCGTCATCGAGTGCGCGGCGATTCGTTCCGCGGTGGCCAGGGCGGCCGACGTCATGATGTCGAGGTTGCCCGCATAGGCGGGGAGGTAGTGCGCGGCGCCCGTCACCTGCAGCATCACGGTGACCCGGGTGCCCATGAACTTCCCGGTCTCCGGGATGTGCAGCGGACGGTCGGCGTCGAACGTCTCGAACTGGACGGGCTTGGTGAGCTTGTAGCCCGGCACATACCGGGTGACCCGCTCCACCATCTCGGCGATCGAGGCGCCGATGGCCTCGTGGTCGCAGTCGCCCTCGACCAGGCAGTAGACGGTGTTGCGCATGAGGATCGGGGGGTCGGCCGGGTTGAGGACGATCACCGCCTTGCTGCGCTGCGCTCCGCCAACCACTTTGAGCGCGGTGGCGGTCGTCTCGATGAACTCGTCGATGTTCGCGCGCGTGCCCGGGCCGGCCGACTTCGACGAGATGGACGAGACGATTTCGGCGTACGACACCGGGGCCGCGTTGTTGACGGCGGCGACGATCGGCACGGTGGCCTGCCCCCCGCACGTCACCATGTTCAGGTTCGGCGCGTCGATGTGGTCCTCCAGGTTCACCACCGGCACGCAGAATGGTCCGACGGCCGCCGGCGTCAGGTCGAGGACGCGAATGTCCTTGTCGCGCAGAAAGTTCCAGTGCCGGACATGGGCGCCGGCGCTGGTGGCGTCGAACACCAGCCGGATCTCGTCGAAGTGGGGCATCGCGAGCAGGCCCTCGATCCCTTCCGAAGACACGGGGACGCCAAGGCGTTTCGCCCGGGCCAGCCCGTCGGACCCCGGGTCGATGCCGATCATTGCCGCCATCTCCAGCGGCCCGTCGCTGCGGAGGACCTTGATCATCAGGTCGGTGCCGATGTTGCCCGACCCGATGATGGCGACCGGATATCGTTCGTTACTCACTGAACTGCTCCCTACTCGAAAGTCACGCTAACGGCGCCGAGCCCGCTGACCGCCGCCGACGCCCGATCTCCCGCGCCGACGAACGGCGCCGTGGTATACGAGCCGGACATGACGAACGCGCCGGCCTCGATGGCAGTGCCGTATTTCGCGACCGCGTTGGCCAGCCAGGCGACGGCGGCGGCGGGATGACCCAGCACGGCGGTGCCCGCGCCCGTGGCGACGGTCACGCCGTTGACGACGAGTGTCGCGGTGGTCTCGGGGAGCGCCGGCGCCCGGCCGATCGGCACCCACTCGCCCAGCACCACCGCACCGGAGCTCGCGTTGTCGGCCACGGTGTCCGCCAACGTGATCCGCCAATCGGCGATCCGGCTGTCAACGATCTCCAACGCCGGGGCGACGGCCTCGGTGGCGGCCAGCACGTCGCCGATCGTCACGCCCGGCCCGCGCAGCGGCGCGCGCATCAGGAAGGCGACCTCAGGCTCGACGCGCGGCGCGCAGAACGCGGTGACCGGCACGGTCGCCGCGTCGGGGAGCACCATGCTGTCGAGGACGTAGCCGAAATCGGGCTCGTCGACCCCCAGCAGCTGCTGCATGGGCGCGGAGGTGATGCCGATCTTGTGGCCGCGCAGCGTGCGACCCTCGGCGAGATAGCGGACCATGTTGGCGCGCTGCACCGAATACGCCTGGGCCACCGTCATATTCGGATACATCTGCGTCAGCGGCTCGATCGGGACGCGGGTGCTCTGCGCGTCGAAGAGCAGTTGTGCGGCGTCGGTCAGCTGAGCGGATTGAACGGTCATGCCGGCTCCCCCGGTTCGAGCAGCTTGGCCGCCATGTCGAAGACGATGCGGACGTGCAGGTCCAACAGCCTGACCAGATCGACGGAGTCCCCGCCGACTTCCTTGGCGATGAACAACCCGTCGGCGCCGGCAATCGCGTAGGTGGTTAGCAGGTGCACACCTTCGTCGCCGAGCTCCGGGGCAAGCTGCCGCACCATCTCCGCGAACCGGTGGAACGCGCGATCGCGCACCTCGAGGAACATCTCCCTGGCCCGCGGTTCGACGGGCCGACGCTCCAGGCTCAGCATCAGCCCGAGGCGGAGGAAGTCCGGCGCATCGAGCAGGGCCTTGGCGACCCGGCCGCCGAACTCCGTCATCCACTCGCGGTCCGGCGTCACTTCTGTCAGGTCGAGCTCGGCCAGCCAGCGCTGGAAGCTGCGCTCGATGACTGCCGCGATCAGGTCGTCCTTGTCGGCGAAATGCCAGTAGATGGAAGTCGGAGGCAGGCCGCTCTTCTTGCTGACCAGTGAGATCGTGGTGCCGTCGTAGCCGCGTTCCGTGGCGACCTCGGTCGCCGCGTCCAGGATCCGCTCGCGCGACTGCTCGCCATTGGCCCGCGTGCGCCGCTGAGCACGGGGTTCGGCGGCCTCAGGGCCGGCCGATTTTTTCTGTGCCACATTCCCTCCTCCGGGGTGTTGACGATCACGCTATCGAGAGCTTACTGTATGGAGCACTACATTAACAACTTCTCCACCGAAGGTTCCCCTCATGTCAGACCAACCGATTCATGACGTAGCGATCGTCGGGTACGGGCCGGTCGGCGTCACCGCCGCCAACCTGCTCGGCCAGCTGGGCCTCAAGGTCGTCGTCGTCGAGCGCGATCCAAACATCTACGTACGCGCGCGGGCCATCTCCACCGACGAAGAGGTCGTGCGCATCTGGCAACAGGTCGGCCTGGCCGACCGGCTCAACGCCGACATGCAGCCCGGCAACGGCGCCAACTTCGTCGACGCCGACGGCGTCCCGTTCGTGCGGCTCCTGCCGGTGTCGCGGGGCAACGGCCACCCGCCGCAACAGTTCATCTACCAGCCGGCACTGGAGAAGGTGCTGCGCGAAGGGGTGGACCGCTTCCCCAACGTCACGGTCCTCCTCGAGCACGAGTGCCTGCGGGTGGTCCAGCGTGACGATCACGTCGAACTCATGCTGGCCGATCTTCGCGCCGACGAGTTCCGCCGGATCCGGGCGTCGTACGTGATCGCCGCGGACGGTGGGTCGAGCTTCATCCGCGGCCAGCTGGGCATCGGTTTCAGCGGGCGCACCTACGGGGAGCGCTGGATCGTCATCGACACCAAGGTGCTCAAGGAATGGCCGGGCCACGACCGGCTGCGCTTTCACTGCAACCCGGAGCGGCCGACCGTCGACTGCCCCACCCCGCTGGGTCACCACCGGTGGGAGTTCCCGGTGCGAGACGAGGAGGACGAGAAGGACCTCCTCTCCGAGGAGGCGATCTGGAAGGTGCTGCGGGGGCAGGGGATCTCGCCCGACAACGTGAAGATCCTCGGGTTCGCCTGCTACAGCCACCACGTCCGCTTCGCCGACCGGTGGCGCGTCGGCCGCGTCTTCCTGGCCGGGGACGCCGCGCACGCGATGCCACCGTGGATCGGCCAGGGCATGTGCGCCGGTGTTCGCGACGTGGCGAACCTGTGCTGGAAGCTGGCCGCGGTGCTGAACGGGTCGCTGCCCGAGTCGGTGCTGGACACCTACCAGGCTGAGCGGATGCCACACGTGAAGGAGGTCACCAACCGCGCGGTCAAGACGGGCAAGCTGATCATCCAACGCGACCCGCGGCGCGCCGCCGTGCGAAACCACTTCTTCCGCACCGCGAGCAAGGTGCCCGGGTTCACGTCCTGGCTCCGCCAGCACCGCTGGCTGCCCGACGCGCGTTACCAGAAGGGTTTGTTGGCGCACAACGGAAACGGTGCCGTCGGCTGGCTCATCCAGCAGCCGTGGGTGGTCGAGGAGAAGGGTGACGCCGTCCGCCTGGACGACGTCATCGGCGGCCGCTGGACCGTGCTGCACCTCGGGCCGGCCCCCGATCTGCGGGAGTGGCGTGAGGCGGGCGTCCCCGTCCTGAAAATCCTTGTGCCCGGGGCGGTTCCGAGCGCTGACAGCGTCGTGGACGCCGACGGCATTCTCACGCGCTGGCTCGACAAGCGCGGCGCGTCGGTGGTGGTGGTGCGGCCCGACGGGTTCGTCTACGCCGCCGCAAAGGAAGACCAGCGGTTGCCGGGGCCCCCGGCCGGATTTATTGAGCGGCGACCCGCTGCGCCCGGCAACGCCGCACTTGCGATCGCCACGGTTTAAGGACGGATTCGATGACCAGCAACACCATGATCGAGCGCACCGTGCGCGTCAACGGCAAAGACATCTTCCTCGTCGAGGCTGGGGACGGCCCACCGGTGGTCCTCCTGCACGGCGGCGGCCCGGGCGCGTCGGGCGTGTCGAACTATTCGCAGAACATCGAGCCGCTGGCCGAGAACTTCCGCGTGATCGTCCCCGACATGCCCGGCTACGGCCGCTCGTCCAAGGGGGTCGATCGCGACGATCCGTTCGGCTACCTGGCCGAGCACATCCGCGGCATGTTCGACCAACTCGGCATCCAGCGCGCGCACCTGGTCGGCAACTCCCTCGGCGGCGCCTGCGCGTTGCGCCTCGCCCTGGACAGCCCGCATCGGGTCGACAAACTCGTGCTGATGGGGCCGGGCGGTGTCGGGACGAGCCGTGGGCTGCCGACCGCGGGGCTGAAAAGCCTGCTGTCGTACTACGGCGGCGACGGGCCCAGCCCCGAAAAGCTGCGCACCTTCATCCGCTCGTATCTGGTGTACGACGGCGAATCCGTCCCGGAGGCCCTGATCGAGGCGCGCTACCAGTCGTCGATCGAGCCCGAGGTCGTCGCCAATCCGCCCCTGCAACGGCCGACGGGCCCAAGGGTGTTGTGGCGAATGGACTTCACCCGCGACCGCCGGCTCAAGCACCTGAACACCCCGACGCTCGTCATCTGGGGACGTGACGACAAGGTCAACAAGCCCAGCGGCGCGGCAATGCTGGGCGAGCGGATGCCCAACGCCGACGTGCTCATCACGGCGAACACGGGCCACTGGGTCCAGTGGGAACGCGCCGACTTCTTCAACGCCGTCACCACCGCGTTCCTGACGGCCTGACCATCTGTAAGGAGAATCTCATGACCACTGACGTCTTCGGCAACGTCCACCTGGGCTATGTCGTGATCGAAACCAACAAGTTCGCCGACTGGAAGCGCTTCGGCCGCGACGCGATCGGCATGCACCTCGACGAGATGCTGCCCGACACGATGCGGTTTCGCTTGGACGCCAACGAATGTCGCTTCCTGCTGCGGCAGGGGCCGGCGGAGGACGTCGTCGCCTTCGGTTGGCATCTCGACGACCACGCCACCTTCGACGAAATCTGCCGGCGGGTCACCGACCACGGCGTGCCGGCCGTGGAGGGCTCCGACGACGACGCCAAACTCCGCGGCGTGGAGCGCTTCCTGCGGTTCCCCGGACCCAACGGGCTGACCCAGGAGGTGTACACCACCGCCCGCACGGCGCCGCTGGCGCTGGATATACCGGGCAGCGGGTTCGTCACCGGCGCGGGCGGATTGGGCCACGTGGCGATCTTCACGAAGAAGCCGCACGAGATGCGGGGCTACTACGACCACGTGTTCAACGCGCGCCTGTCGGACTACATCGACGAGACGATCAACGGCCTGAAGCTGAAGGTCCGCTTCCTGCGCGTCAACGAACGTCACCACTCCGTGGCGATCGCGTCCGTGAACATGTTGCCCGTCAACCCGATTCGCACGCGGGTGCAACACGTGAACGTCCAAGCCGCCACGCTCGACGACATGGTGGCGTCGTATCAGCGCGTCAAGGCACTGGGTTTCGAGATGACGATGTCGGTCGGGCAGCACACCAACGACAAGGAACTGTCGTACTACGCGATGACCCCGTCGGGATTCGAGTGGGAGGTCGGCTGGAACCCGATCGTCGTCGACGAGCCCGTCTGGAAGCCGACGACCCACCAGGGCATCAGCATCTGGGGGCACAAGCTGGAGGGGCAGACCGTGGTCGACAAGCTCGAGATGTTCGCCGTGGCCGCGCGGTCGGTGCTGCATCGCGAGGACACCGTCCCCGCGCTCAGTTCCCCGGCGATCGCCGACGACTGAGGTAAGCGAGCCGGATCATGCCGTCATGAGCGCCACCGCCGCCGGCGCGGTGACGTCTCACGGTCCCGGCTATGCCACCGTGGTCATATCGCGGCGAGTAAGCGACAACGAAAACCGGCGGTTTCGACGCTGGCTGCGCCGCCTGCGCCGGGCAATCGAGCGGTCTTCCGGTTACATCGGCATGAGCGTGCAGCCACCCGACGAGAACCACCCGTGCGAGTGGGTGGTGATCTATCAGTTTCGGTCAGAGCGAGACCTTGATGCGTGGCTGTGCTCTGCACAGCGCGCGGCCTTGATCGCTGAATGCGACGCATATCTTAAGGATCGGCCTATAGAGCAACGCATCGTTCAACCCCGAACCGATAGCGTCACCCTGATCAGTGCTGTCCGTTTACGCCAGGGAGCCGAAAAGGCCCACCGCGAGCTCCACGAGAATGCCGTGGCGGCCGCCGGCGCGCTGGGTGGTCTTATTCGCCACCAACTCATCCCGGCCGTCGCGGGCGCTCAACCGGACACGGTGGCGCTGCTGACGTTTCACACCCGCGACGATCTCGACCGCTGGATGAGGTCTGCGCAACGCCGGAACATTCTGCGCGCCATGTCGGCGCTGACCGAAAGCGAGCGAACCGTCAACGTCGTCGGTGGCTACGCCGGCTGGTTTAGCCCGCCGGGGGCGGGACCCAAACAATGGAAACAAGCGATCGCAGTGATCGCCGGATTGATACCGGTATCACTTCTGGTCACCGCTGTCCGCCAGTCGACCGCCCCCGACCTTCCACTGTGGGCCGTGGTGCCGCTGACCGCGGTGGCAAACGTGGCGATCCTGACATGGCTCGTGATGCCGCTAATCACCCGTGCGCTACGAGGGTGGCTGACCTAACTCATCGGCCGAAATGTCGAGCCGCATGGGACGGTCCGGGCCACGCGCCGGTGGGGCGGACCCCATCATGCTTCATCCAGCGTCGGAAAGAGGAGTTCCGAAACCAGAAGCTGGACTGCCGCGGCGACGGGTATCGCGACCAACGCCCCTACTACCCCGAGCAGCGCCGCGCCGATGAGAACGGCGAACACGGTCACTCCTCCGGGCACTCTCACCGCACGCCCGATGATCTTGGGCGTCAACAGGTAGTCCTCGGCCAACCGGAAGGCGACGCAGAAAGCCACAGTGGCGATACTGACCGGGATGGACACCGTCAGCGCCACCAGCGCGACCACAAACCCGCCGACCGTTGACCCATAGGGGAATAGATCGATGATCGCGACGAACAGCCCGAGCAGCACCGCATATGGAACATGCAGGACGAAGCACCATGCGAACGTTGCCGCCCCGGCGATGACAGAGGTCAGCACATTGCCGAAAACGTAGTCACCGAACTTCGCCATCACCTCGTCGCCGATGAGGATCGCGCGCGGTCGCCGCGACTTCGGGACCAACCGATACATGGTCGATCGGATCCGCGGCAGTTCGGCCAGAAAGTAGACGGTGAGCACGGCCACAATCCCGACGTGTGACAGTGCTCCGAAGATGGTCTCCCCGGCCTTGAGGAGGCCCCCAACGGCTGGCGAGCCCGAATTGTGGAGCATGTCGCCGATCCGCTGTTGAACATGGAAGCGCTCGTTTAGTCCCCCGATCACGGTGGAGCGGCTCTGTGCCTGCTGAAGAAAATGTGGGACCTGCTCGACGAATTGACGGGCTTCCTGCACCAGCGGGGGGACCGCCGCCGCCACGGCACCGGCGAGGACCCCAAACACGGTCACGACCACGAGGCTTACCGCGGCCCAGCGCGGCAGTTTGCGGTTCACTAGCCCAGACACCGCAGGCTCAAGCCCGAGGGCAAAAAATATCGCCGCCCCGATCAAGACCAGAACCGAGGACGCTGCCCCGAGCATCCGCACCGCCCCATAGGTGACTGCCACACCGGCCGAGGCCGTCAGCCCCAGATAGAACGGCGAACGCCGATCGAATCGTTGACCCCGGGTACCGAACGGGTGGCTGTCCGATCGTAGTCGCGCCGCGGCGTTTTCGGCGGCCGCGATCGCCCCTTCCTCGTCGCGGTGCGGGCGACCCACGCGGCGGTGATGGCCCCGATCGGCGAGGTCCTTACCGCCGGCCGGGCCCTTGTTGTTGTTCTCCACTGTCCCAACTCCGTTCGTCAGCAGGGAATGAACCCACGATGTCCGCGGCGTCGTCTTTAACAGTGACGCTGAGCTATCCGACCCGGGCCAAAATCACAGATCCCACTCGAACGAAGTCCGTGGCCGCCGTCGACCCCGGTGGTGTCCCTTCGGGCGATTTTCCAGTCGAGACTCGTATTCCGGTCCCCTTGCTGAGCCGGCCGGGGGGTGAGGAATGGCGAGGGCCGCAGGCTGGGTAGCGCGCGGAATGGTGGCTGCGGTCGTCGTGGGCGCTGCCCGGCAGCTGCGAGGCGGCGGCCGCCTCGATCCGCCCACGCGCTTGGACCGCGGTCAGCCCCGCACCAACACTTTTCAGCACCCGATGCTTCGAGATGGCGACGACGATGAGCCGTAGCTCAATCGCCATCGGCGAGTGCGTCATCGAGCAGCGTGGCCACGCGATGCCGTTCTCACACGAACAGAAGGTTCGACAGCATCTGCAGCGGTGCCCGCACGCTCTCGTCGTCGCGGATCAGGGGATGCGTGCGGCTGTTCGGAATGGCCTCGAAGCGTTTCCGGATCATTCCCGGCACACCAAGGAGCCAGGCAACGCCCATGGCCGCCGCGTAGAGCAAGGTGTTCCGGCGCAACCGAACCGGATCGAGTTCCGGCCCACCGCAACGACGGAACTCGGTCGCGAACAGCCGTAGCAGTTCGTCGAGATGGGCTGCCCACAAATCGGTTTCGGCGCCCGACATGGCTCCCCAGATCGCCATGCCCAGGTTCATCTGCCCGACGCACCCCCAATCCATCAGGCCGCAGCGCAGAACGCCGCCCGTGTCGCGCCAGAACCACGCGTTGTCGATGTTGGCGTTCCAATGGCACAGCGCGACATAGTCGGAGTCGCCGACCAGAAGGCGGGTGATCTCGTGCTCGTGGTCCGCGAACCGCGGCACGTCGTCACGCAGGCGGGCCGTCAATTCCGCCGAACCGGCCGGCAGCAATCCGCTATGGGCCCGCGCAAATTCGGCCAGCTCTTCCAGTCGGCGTTCCAGCTTGTCCGCCGACAGCGGCGCACGCTCCCCCACCGTCGCCGCGGCCACGTCCAGCGGAAAGTGTTCGGTCAATGCCGCCGGCAACCGCCCGGACCGGTGGGTCCCGGCGAGCCGGGCCAGCGCGGTGAGCAATGCCCGGTAATGCTCCAAGGGCCGGGGCATCTCGTAGTCGAGGCACTTGTGGTAATGGGGCTCGATTCCGTTCTCGCCGAATCGAATCCGCTCGCTGATCAGGATCCCGGTGCCGGTGTGGCGGTGATAGTCGGCGAATTGCGGCTCGGGCACCGCGATCGGAAAACCCGGCGCCCTCGACAGTGCGGCGAACCGCACCTCCGGCTCCATCTGTGTCTTGCCGCGATCGCGCGCCGGCTCGTCGAAGTCACGCGAGAACTTGACGAACAAATCCGTGCGCAGGTTCGGTGCGGGCTGGGCGTATTCGACCGAGAGCGCGACTTTCCGGCCAGTGCTGCCCCCGGTCACCTCGCGGAAACCGGTGACGCGACTGACACTGTTGTCCCGCATCGCTCCCGATGCCAGAAACGCCTCGGTGAGAAAGCGTGCACCGCCGGTGTGCAGCGCCGCCGCGTCGGCCGGAAACGCCAACCCGTAGTGGTCGCCCACAGCCCAATGCGAATTCAACCGACTACCAGGTTTGTTCGGCCGCGCGCACCAGCATGTGGTTGACCGCCACCCGGCGATCACGAGTCACCATGAACAGCACCGCGTCGGCGATGTCTTCGGGCCGCAACTTGACCATGCCCGCGGTCTGGCGCTCGAACGCTTCCCGGGACGATTCGGCCAGGTGACCGAAGATCTCGGTGTCGACCGTTCCGGGGCCGACGACGCCGACACGCACCCGCTGGCCGAGCACCTCTTGCCGAATGCCCTCGCTGAAAGCATTCACACCGAACTTCGTCAACGAGTAGACGGCCGTGTTGGGCCGGGCGACCCAACCGGCCGTCGAGCTGATGGTGACCAGATCGGCGACACCGCGCGGTGAGTCGGCCGCGGCGTTGATCAGGTGCGGGAGCGCCGCTCGACTGACGTACAGGACCCCTTGCACGTTCACCGTCACCATGGCGTCCCAATCGCGCAGCGACGCCTCGGCCGCGGGGCCGGACTGCATCAACCCGGCGTTGTTCACCACCGTGTCCAGCCGGCCGAACTCCGTCACCGCGCGCTGGACGGCCGCCGACACCTGTTCGGCATCGGTGACGTCGGCGGTCACCGCAAGCGCTGTGCCCCCGGTGGATTCGATGTCGGCTTTCAGTTCCGCGAGCCGGTCCGCGCGGCGCGCGAGCAGAGCCACCGCCGCGCCCTCGGCGGCCAGCGCCTTCGCCGTCGCGGCGCCGATCCCGCTGCTGGCGCCGGTGACCAGGGCCGCGGTACGTGCAAGTGTCGCCGTCATGCGCCCAGTATCCCGTGCAGCACATACTCGGTGTGCTCGCCCAGGTCCGGCGCGCCGCGGGCGATGCGCGCCTGGCTGCGGGCCATCCGCCAGGACGGCCCGACGATCGGGCGCTGGCCCTCACGATGATCGCTGACGAATCGATACAGCTCGCGGTCCCACAGCCGTTGATCACTGATCACGTCGAGCGAGGTGGCGCTCTTGCCGGCCGGAACCCCGGCCGCGCGCAGGCGCTGCGCCAGGCGCTCGGCGTCATGGCGTCGGGTGAGTTGGGTAAGACATGCATCGAGCGTCTCGGCGTGGTGCCGCCGCTGGTCCATGCGCGCGTAACGGCCCTCGCTTGCGAGCGACTCGGCGCCGAGCACCTCGCACAACGCCCGCCATTGCGCGTCGTCGGTGACCGCCACGGCAATCCAGGCACCGTCCGCGCACGGGTAGCAGCCGTGCGGGCACATGTCCGGATGATCGTTGCCGCTGGGCTCGAGGCGACGGCCGGTCAGCGCTTGCTCGAGGAGCCGGTCGCCGATCATGGACGACAGGGTCTCCACCGCTGATATGTCGACGAATTGGCCTGCGCCGGTCAGTTCACGATGAAGCAGCGCGACCACGGCGGCGTACGCGGCCGCCGCTCCGACGGTCGAATCGCCGTAACGCATGCTGGTTCCAAGCGGCGGGCCGCCGCGGTAGCCGACCAGCGAGGCCAGCCCCGCCAGGGCGGCGAAGCAGGGCGCGTAACCGGTTTGGTGGCCCAGTGGCCCGTCGTTGCCCCACATCTTGATCGACACCGAGATGATGTCCGGTTTGATCTCCCTCAGTTGCGCGTACCCCAGGCCCTGGCGTTCCATCGCGCCCGGGCGAAGGTTGTTGAGCACGACGTCGCTGCGGCCGATCAGCTCCCGCAGCCGCGACATGCCCTCGGCGGACTTGATGTCCAGGTCCACGCTGAGGATTTCGGGGTTGATGCTCAGAAAGTACGGCGCGTGGTTGATGTCGGTGCCGCCGTAAGCGCGCATCTCCTCGGGGCTGCCCGCGGTTTCGATCTTGACGACCTCGGCGCCCAGCATCGCGAGCAGCTTGCCGGCATACGGGCCGGCCCACACCTTGGTGAGCTCGACGACCCGCACCCCCTCCAGCGGCCCGCCCCGCGGAATCATCGGGGGCTTCAACTGCGGCGACGCGACCTGCGGCCGCGGCCGCACCGAATCGATGCGGTCCAGCACCCGCCGCGTGTGCTGACCGAGCGTCGGTGCGGGATCGGTGATTCGAGCCGGTGACGCGCTGAGCGCGTACGGCACCGTCGGGTATGCCGCGTCGCCCAGCACCGGGTGGCGCACCCACTGGAAGAAGCCGCGATGCCGGTATTGCGGCGAGTCATGAAGGTTCGCGGCGTCGTTCACCGGCACCAGCGGCACCCCCAGTCGCTGGGCCCGGTCGGAGGCGTCGTCCTTGGCAAGGTCCCGAATCCATGCCGCGAAGCCGCGATGGAATGCGGCAACCTTCTCGGCGGTCACGAAGAACTCCAGCCAGTCATCCTCGAAAGCAGCCAGCCAGCCGGGTTGACCCATCAGTTCTTTCAGGCCGAGCCAGTGGGCGCGGCTGGTCATGTAGAGGTAGACGAAGCCATCGGCGCACCCGAAAAACGCTGCGGGGCCTGCTTGGTCGAAGTCGCCGCGGTGACCCGCGGCGGTCACCTCCCCGGTGATGAATCGCCCCAGAATGCAGTCGGCGCGGGAGGCCAGCACCGCGTGCCCGGAGATGTCGATGGACTCGCCTCGACCGCTGTGCAGTCGCCCGAATAGGGACGCGGTCACGCAGAGCGCGGCATCCAGCCCCGCTTCGTAGTCGGCGAGGAACCGGCCGGGCCCCTGCAGTGGCGGCTTGCTGAGATCCGGGTGACTGGGCGTGTGGTAGCCCCAACCGCTGGCATGGAACACGTTGATGCTCTTGGCATTGGCGGATTCGGGTGGCGCGCCCCGTCCGAACGGCGCGATCGAGCAGAACACCACATCCGGATACTGGGCGGACCAGTCGGTAGCACCATCTCCGATGACCGCGTCGGCGGTGCCGATGAGCTTGTGCAGGGACTCGGCGCCGCAAGCGGTACCGCGATCGAGCACGACAGACCTTTTGTTGGTGTTCAGGTACGCGAACAGCCCGCTGCCGTCGCACCCGTCGGCCAGGATGGGGGCCATCGCCCGCGTCGGGCTGCCGCCCTCCGGAGCCTCGACCTTGATGATCTCGACGCCGAAGTCGGCCAACAGTTTTCCGCAGTACTCGACCGCTACGGATCCGGCCAGCTCAATCACCCGGAAACCCGTCAGCGCCGACATGCGAGCTCCCCGAAGGTCAGGGCTTCGCGCGACCCGAGCGGCTCAGGCGCCACTCCGGCGGGAAGTTCAGGTCGTTGTCCTTGACGACGTTGTTGAGGCCCTTCTCGAAGGTTCCGGCGGTCAGGTCGACTTCCTCGGCGTCGTTGGCGATCATCGGCAGCATGCCTTCGACCATGCCGGTGAGCAGGCTGCCGAAGTATTCGCCCTTATGCTGCTTGTAGAGCTCCAGGAACGTCTTCTGCACGGCGACCGTGTCGGTCGGGCGAGAGCGGGAGCACGCCATCGCGTATTTCAGCGTCTCTGCTTCCAGCTTCTCCCGCGGCACCACGCTGTTGACGAAGCCGCACTCGTACATCTCTTTGGCGCTGAATGGTCTTCCGGTGAAGAGCATCTCGGAGAACTTGCGCAGGCCCATTGTCTCGGCCCACCACCATAGGCGCGGGCCCCAACCCACGTAACGGAAGGCCGGGTGCCCGAAGAGGGCGTCGTCCGAGGCGATCACCAGGTCGGCATCGCCGGCCTGGTAGAAGTGCCAGCCGTAGCAGTAGCCCTTGGCCTCGATGATGCTGATCTTGCGCAGTTCCTGAAGCGGCCGGTTGCCCGCACGGGCCTTCGCGTAGAAGTCGGTGACGGTGGACAGGTACCGATACGATCCGCCGGGCGGGTACTTCACGTCGTCGTCGTTGATCGCCAGTTCGTGCAGCAGCGGCATGCCGGGATTTTCCAGCATGCCCCGCTGCTCGGGCAGGTCGCCGCCGCTGCCGAAATCCTCTCCCTCGCCGCGGATCACGACGACCTTGACGTCGTCGTCCACGTTGCACTTGTGGATCAGGTCGGCGTAGTTCTGACGCATTCCCAAGGTCGTGGAGTTGAGCTCCTCGGGGCGGTTGAACGTGATATAGGCGACCCGGTTCTTCTTGTCCTTCTCGAACTTGATGTACGGCTCGGCTTCCTTCTTCATCTCTTCGTAGTCGTATTCGGGCATCGGCTTCTCCAACTTCTCTTGTATTGGCGCTACTTGAGCAAGCTGCCCGCGTCGACGGGAAGCGAAACGCCAGTGACATAACGCGATTCGTCAGAGGCGAGGAACAGGACCGCGTTGCTGATGTCCGCGGCTTCCACCCAGGGCACCGGCAGCGTGTGCATCATCTGCGAGATGGGGGCGAAGTCCTCCGGCCCCGGATTCTCCAGGTCGGGGCGGAAGAGCCGGAACGTGTTGTCATTCATCACCATCGTGGTGCTGACCTGGGTGGGTAGCACCGAATTGACGCGGATCATGTGCTGGCCGAGCTCGACGGCGAAGGCGCGCATCAGGCCGATGACGCCGTGTTTGGCCGCGATGTAGTGGCCGGTATTCGGGTACGCCTTGCGCCCGCCGACCGAGCTGGTGAGCACGATCGACCCGCCGCGGCCGCCCGAAAGAATCTGCGGGACGCCCGCTTTGACCGTGTGCCAGACGCCGGTCAGGTTGATGTCGATTATGTCCTGCCAGACGTTCTCGCGGATCTTGTGCAGCTTCCTGCCGTCGGTGCCCACGCCCGCGTTCGCGACGATGATGTCGAGCCGCCCGAGCTGTTCCACACCGTCGTCCAGCGCGGACCGCAGGCCCTCGTAGTCGCGGACGTCCACCTGCGCGGTGACGATGCGACGGTCGTGGGCTTTCACCAAGTCGGCCGTCTCGGCCAGGTCTTCCGGCACCGAGTGCGGGTAGGCCAGGTTCTCGATCGGCCCGCAGACGTCGACCGCGATGATGTCGGCGCCCTCCTGCGCCAAGCGCACCGCATGGCTGCGGCCCTGGCCGCGGGCGGCGCCGCTGACGAACGCGACCTTGCCCTCGACCCGGCCGGTCATCAGGGCACCACGGTGGGCAGAGTTTCCCAGCCCCGGACCGACGACGTCGGGCTGAGTGTTGCGTTGGCCAGATCGGGCTCCCACTGCGGGAAGCGCTTGAGGATTTCCTCGAGGGCGACGCGGCCTTCCAGCCGCGCCAGCGCCGAACCCAGGCAGAAGTGGGCGCCCACGCTGAACGTGAGGTGCGGACGGGCGGGACGATGAATGTTGAATTCGCCTGCGTCGGGGCCGAACTGCCGCTCGTCGCGGCACGCAGCACCGATCAGCATCAGCATTACGCTGCCCTCCGGCACCGTCTGGTCGTAGAGGCTCACGTCGCGCGTGACATAACGCGCCATGTGCGGCGCGGGCGGCTCGAAGCGCAGCAACTCCTCGATGGCCTGCGGGATCAGTGCGGGGTTTTCGACGAGTTCACGGCGCTGCTCCGGGTGCTCGGCGAGAACCTTTCCGGCCCAACCGATCAGGCGCGTGGTCGTTTCATTGCCGGCCCCCGCCACCACGTTGAGGTACACCAGGATTTCTTCGCGCCTCAGCCGCCGCGTGGTCCCGGTCTCGTCGACGAATTCGACGTTGAGCAGCTCGGTCATGATGTCGTCCGACGGGTTGTCGGCGCGCCAGTCGATGTAGGCCTCGAACTGCTCGCCCACCGAGAGGCCGTGCTCGGCGGCGCTCATCGGCTTACCGGGCTCGGTGCGCAACTGAGCATTGCCGCGATCGCGGATGTATTCCTGATCTTCTTCGGGGATGCCGAGCAACGCGCTGATCACCTTCATCGGCATGATCGCGCCCAGGTCGGTGACGAAGTCGAACCGCCCCGACCCCACCAGCGGATCGAGCGCTTGTGCGCAGAACTCTCGGATCATCGGCTCGAGCGCGGCGATCTTTCGGGGGGTGAACATGCGCGACAGCAGCTTGCGGTGCACGTCGTGGATCGGCGGGTCTTCGAAGATCAGCATCCCCGACGGGATCTCGAGGTTGGCCTTGATCAGTTCCATGATCACGCCCCTTGCGGAGCTGTAAGTGCCGTGGTCGATGATTGCCTTGTTTACATCCGCGAATCGGCTCAGCGCGTAGAAATCGTATTCGGCGTTGTAATACAGCGGCGCCTCGTCACGCAGGCGCTTGAACATGGGGTACGGATCGGCGATCAGCTCGACGTCGTACGGGTCGAATCGCACATGGCTATCGGTGCTCGTCGTCACGAAATCCCTCCTACCGCTGACGCTTCCCGGGTGTTGGTACGGCTTGCGCAGCGCCCGCGCTGCCAGGAGTGCAGCGCTGGATCCGGGTCGGGCAATTTGTACACTCCGCTTAACTGCTTTGCTCAGACATGGGAACGGGCTGGGCTGAAATCGGCCCGTCAACGTGGCCTAACTCTATTCTCGTAGAGAACCATATGGGCAATGGTCTGGCAAGACCCCATGCCGCACAACCCGCCGCCGAGGTGTGCGTGCACGGGCCGCTCATCCGAGCGCCGTGGCCCGGTGCGCCCCGGCTTGGCCCCGCCCATCCGCACTGGTCAGCCGGCCCTGGTGCGGGCTGTGCAGAATGCCGGCCGCGATGGCCGACAAGATCCCGTCCAGCCGCTCGGGGGTGTCGACGATCCGGTCACCGTGGGCGAACCGCACGAGCAGCCCGTTGATGAACGTCAGCGTCACGTTGCTCAGGTCCTCGACGACGGCGGGTTCCAGGTCCGCGCCGTGCGGCATGAGCTGAACCAGGATTTCACGGTGCAGCTTGGTGAATTCGTCCGTGGCCCGCTGCAGGATCGCGGCCAGTGACGGATCACGCGCGGCCTGCATCGTCAGCTCGTAGCGCGCCTTGGTCCGGAACAACTGCGGCTCGTCGCCGGATCGGATGACCACCTGGGACAGCCGGGAGGGCGACGGGTTCTCACCCCTGCCGTCCGAGTCGTCGGCGACGGACTGCAGGTCGGCGAGGTCCAGCTCGGCCAGCCGCTCGGCCACCGCGCTCAGCAGCGCGGAGCGGGTGCGGAAGTAAAACGACGTGGTGCCGTCGGGGACGCCGGCCTTGCGGTCGACCTTGAGATGGCTCAAGCCCTTCGCGCCGTCGTCGGCCAACAGCTGAATGGCCGCATCGCATAAGTCGCGGCGGCGCTCCCCCGGATTGGGCTTTCGGCGTTTGTCCATCGTCTTGGAGCGACACGCTACTCTATATTCGTAGTGTCAGTAAAGGGCCGGGTGCGCTTCATGACCCCCGAGCGCGGGCGAAACCGGTGCCGTAGGACGACTGCGCACGCATCGCCGCGGTCTTTTTTTCGGCTGGAACAATGGGCCGAATGATCCGACGGCGAGGCGAGGCGAAGGTTCGCGCGGTGGTGGCCGGCCTGACGTGCGCCGGCCTGCTCTTCTCAGTGGTGTGCGGCTGCCACTCGACGCGACACCAGGCCGCGCCCACCACGTCGACCACCAGCGCCACAACCACCAAAACACCCACCACAAGCGCAACAGCCGCACCGAGCGTGCAGATCGCGCCGCTGCCCGTCCGCCCCGTTAACAAGTCTCAGCCGGCCGGCCCGCAGAAATGCCCGACCACCGACCCGAACCATCCCGTGGCGCCCACCGACGCGTTCACCGCGTGCGATATCGGCCGGACCACCTTGTACACGCTGGGCCCGGAGACGATGCGGCTCGGGCTCATACATGTGGATCCGCCGAAGTCGCTGACGGCGGGTTTCTACGACGTGACCCTGATCCTCGACCCCCCATCGGCGTCGGCGTGGGCGTCGTATACCGCTGGCCATTTGAAGGATCATGTGGCGTTTGTCCGCGACGACCTCGTTTTGGAGGCGCCGATCATCGAAGACCCGGTCACTTCGGGGCGCATCGCCATGACCACCCAGACGGCCGAGGGGGCCGCGCAATTGGCCCAACTCGCCGGTCGTCCCGGGTGACATGACCGCGACGGGCACGGATCGGCTCGGCATCGGGATGCTGAGTGTATTTGGCCTTCCCCCGGCCGAATTGGTGAACCTGGCCGCGGATCTCGGCTGCCATTTCGTCTCCGCCGCGCTGCAGGGAATGCCGCTGGTGCCGCTCGGTTATCCCCGCTTCTCTCTCACCGACGACGCCGGCCTGCGTCGGACGGTGCTCGCCGCGATGAATGACCGCGGCGTGACGATCTCGCTCGGTGACGGCTTCCTGGTGCTGCCCGGCGCCGACATGAGCGCGTTCCGGCCGGATCTCGACGTGCTCGCAGAGCTGAACGTCCCCCGAATCAATGTGGTCAGTCTCGATGCCGACGTTCCCCGCAGCTTCGACCAATTCGCCGCGCTGACGGAGCTGGCTGCCCAGCGCGGGATCCGGACACTCCTCGAACCGGTACCGGGACTGACCGTCGGCGACCTGCCGACGGCGCTCGCCGCGCTCGAACACGTGGGGCGGCCCGACTTCCGCTTGCTGATCGACACCATGCATCTGGTCCGCTCGGGTTCGGGCGCCGCCGATCTCGCCGCGATCGACCCGGCTTGCATCGGGTACGCCCAACTCAACGACACCACGCTGCGCCCGCGCAGCGAAAACTACATGGAAGAAGCCATGTTTGAGCGCATGGTGCCCGGCGAGGGCGAGTTGCCCCTGCGTGACATCCTTTCCGCGCTCCCGTCCGACATCGTGATCGAGATCGAGGTACCGCGACGGTCGTTGGCGTTGTCCGGGGTCAGCCCGATCGACCGGCTGCGACCATGCGTAGAAGCGGCGCGGCGGTTGCTGTCCGAGATGCCGTGACACTGCGCCATGACCATGATGGTGGCTACAGGGCGACCGGTGGGGTGCCCGTATTCACCGCCTTCACGCAAAGCGGCGCAACAGAATTCGCCGTTCGCCAAGGTCGGTGATGGTCCCTGTCAGTCCAGCGGTCAGATCCCTGAGTTAGTCCAGGGTGCAGGGCAGTGCCTTGACACCGTGGACGAACATCGAGCGCAGCGGATCGGGCGGAGCCGTCGCACGCAGTGTCGGGAACGCAGCTAGCAGTGTGCCCAGCACGACGCGTATCTCCATCCGCGCCAACCCCGCTCCGAGGCAAAAGTGTGGTCCACCGGCTCCAAAAGCTTGATGATCGCGGGCGTTGGAGCGCAGGATGTCGAAGCGCGACGGGTCGGGGAACACGCTCGGATCGTGATTGGCGGCCAGATACCACACCACGACCTTGTCTCCGGCAGCGATCTGGACGTCGCCGAGGACTGTGTCCGTCGTCGCAGTCCGCCGCATGTGCAGCACGGGCGATGACCAACGGAGCACCTCCTCGATGGCGTTGCCGTGAAGTCCGTCGAAATCGCCCGCCAGGGCGACGCGTTCGTCGGCATGCTCGCTCAGCAGGTGCATCGCCCACGCCAGTGCAGTCCGCGTGGTGTCGTTTCCTGCCGCGGCGAGCAGGATCACGAAAGACCCGAATTCCGCTGCGGTGAGCCGTTTCCCGTTGACCTCGGCCTGCATCAAAGCGGAGGTGATGTCATCGCCAGGATACCGGCGTCGCTGCCTTCCAAGGTCGATGGTGTACTCGAAGAACTCGCTGACCGCCTGCAAACTGGTATCGATGTCGCTGACGTGGCCGTCGTTGACGCCCAGGATCAGGTCAATGAGTTCACGCAAGCGCGTGCGGTCGCCGACCGGGATTCCCAGCAGGTCCGCGATGACTTGGAACGGAAGGCTTGCCGCCACAGTCTCGACGAAGTCAAACGTACGACGCTCCCGGATCTCTTCGACGATGGCGTCGGCCAGCCTGCCGACGTAATCGGTCATGCGGCGAATTGATCGGGGTGAGAACGCCACCTGTGCGAGGCGCCGATACTGCTGATGCTTGGGATCGTCCATCACGATGATCGAGCCAAGGATCTCGAGCAGATCCGGAGGCATGTCGTCCAAGGAGAAACCAAGGGTGCTCGTGAACCTCTTGGGGTCCCGGGTCACCGTACGCACCCCGGCATAGGACGTCACCGACCAAAAGCCACGCCCATCCTGCTGCGGAATGAACTCGACACCCCCACTGCGGGCACGCAACGTATCGAAGTGCTTGAGGCGAGTTTCAAGGTCAGTCTCCCAGAACGGGCTCAGCAGCGATGGGTTCACCGCAGTTTCCATACCAAAAAGTATGGCACCTCTCCCGGGTATATCAACTCAGCCTCGCGGACTGGATCCGCAGCAACCCGCAAGTCGCCTGACTAACCAACGCAAGAATTCCGTGCCCAGCGCACCAGATGGGCTTGAGTCCATACTGGACACCCAAGAACGACGCCTGGTTCTCCGCAGGCTTTAGGACGCACTCGAAGCTGAGGAATTCAGCGAAAAAAGCAGCTCTCGAACCAGTGGTTCGAGAGCTGCTGCGGTGGCCGGGTCGAATTACGTGCAGGGAACCCCGTGCGGCCCGCCAATCCACTGCCCGGGTGGCGACTGCCACGGGCAAATCTGCTTGACCTGCCCCGGCGGCAGCGGGTTCCAATGACCGTTGTCCACGACGTGCGGACCCGGCGGAACGGGCGGGGGCCACGGTCCCGGGTGCGCCTGCGCCATACCCGTACCAAGTCCCAGCGCCGCCGCGCTCAACGCGCCGACGACCGCGGCCTTACCTGCGAATTTCTTGACGTTCACTTCTCTGGCCTCCTCTCGGTCCCGTGGTGTTCCCGTAGGAAACGTCCGCGGTGTGCGGGGATGGACCGATCTCACGACCCCCAAATTGTCCCTACCAGTTTACCCGCGCCCGCGACGTAGCAAACGCCCCCGCGTCCACACGGGCCCGGACCTGCGTCGACTCAGCCGTTCCCGCGACGGGCGAACGCCGGGGCGTGCTCGGGCAAGACACCCACGCCGACGAAGTAGGCCGGCACGATCGACAGCCACGGCAGCCGTTGCATAAGGCCGAGGAATGCCGCCGGCGGGGTCGGGTCGGCCCCGCGCAGCAACGGCCCGAGCAACGCTCGGTGCAGCACCTGCTGCACGAGTTGCGTCACCACCGTGGGGAAGACGCGCCGGCGGTGCACCGCGGCGAGTTCGCGGTCGCCGACGCGGTGCCGTCGAAGCGGTTCCGCGAGAATGGTCGCGGCTGCGACGGCGTCCTGGATCGCCAGGTTGATGCCGACGCCGCCCAACGGCGACATCGCGTGCGCCGCATCGCCGATGCACAGCAGCCCCTTGGTGTGCCAGCGACGCAGCCGGTTCACGTGCACGTCGAGATGTTTCACGTCGTCCATCGATTGCAGCGCCGCCACCGACTCGGGCATGTCGGGCAGCAGCTCTTCGACGTCGCGACGAAACGCGTCTATGCCGCGCGCCCGCAATTGGGCGTCGGTGCCCTTGGGCCCGAGGTAGGCGATCTGGAAGTAGCGCTCCCGCGGAATCACGGCAAGACCCTTGCCCGGACCCAGTCGAGGGAGGAAGGAGTACTCCACGTCTTCCTTATGAGGCAAGCGGAACCACCAGACGTCGAACTTCACCGGGAACTCGCGCGCCTTCAGTCCGGCCTGCTCCCGGGCGATCGACCAGCGGCCGTCACACGCCACCGTCAGCTCGGCCCGCAGTTCGCCCGGGCCGTCGGGGCCGCGGTAGCGCACTCCGGCGACCCGGCCGGCGTCCCATAGCAGCCCGGTGACTTCGGTGTTCATCCGCAGCGAGAAGCCGGGCTCCGCCTGAGCCGCGTCGGCCAGCAGGTTGAGCAGGTCCCACTGTGGCACCATCGCGACGAAGGGATGGGGCTGGCGCAGCCGCTCGAAGTCGACGTAGGTCACCGAGCGCCCGTTGGATTCGAGTTTCGCGGTGCGGACCTCGGTGAAAGGCAAGGCCGCGAAGGGTTCCCACAAACCCAGCTCGTCGAGCAGCCGCATGGTGGTCGGGTGGACCGTGTCGCCGCGAAAGTCGCGCAGGAAGTCGCCGTGCTTCTCCATCAGGGTGACCTGCACGCCCGCCCGCGCCAGTAGCAGTCCCAGGACCATGCCGGCCGGGCCGCCACCGATGATTGCGCAGGTCGTCGTCTCAGCCATCAGCGCCCTTAGAACTCGAGGTCGAACACCGAGACGGGGTCGAGGATTACCCCGGTTTCCTCGACGTAGCGATCCCACAGCGCCAGCAGCTCGGCCAGCTTGTCGGGGTGCGAGCCGGCCAGGTCGTGAATTTCGCCGGGGTCCGCCGCGAGGTCATAGAGCTGCCAGCCGCCCGGGCCATAGGGTGCCGGCAGATGCAACGCCTTCCAGTCTCCCTGGCGGATCGCCCTGCGGCCGAACAGTTCCCAGCCCGTGCCCGTCTCGGCGTCATGAACGGCCTCCGCACCCCCGGACAGGTACCCCACCAGGGAGCGGCCGCGCATAGGCGCCACCTCGCGCCCGCGGTAGGACGTGCCGGGGTGCGCCGCGCCCGCCAGTTCGAGCACGGTCGGGGCGATGTCCATGACGGTGCTGAACGCCGTACCGATCTCGCGCTGCCGTTCAAACCCCGGCCAGGTCACGAAACCCACCACGCGGATCCCGCCTTCGGTGGTGAACGCCTTGTGCAACCGCGACGGCGCGGTGGCGGCCTGCGCCCAGCGCGGCCCGTACCAGATGAACGAGGAGGGTCGGCCCAGGTTGTCCAGGCTGTTGTCGCAATGCTTTTCGATCTGTGCGACGATTCGGGCCCCGACCAACGGCATCGCCTCGACGATCGCTCCCTCGGCGCCGTTGTCGGACAGGAAGATAACGACGGTGTCGTCCAGTTCGCCGCGCTCCGCAAGGTAATCGAGCACCCGGCCGATATTCCAGTCCATCCGGTCGACCATCGCGGCGTAGACCTCCATGCTACGAACCGACACCGCGCGCTGCGCGAAGAGCGACTGGCCGCACTCAAGCGGCTGGGCCTGTGTCCGCCGGACGTCGAGGCGCACCCGGTCGTTGCCGACGGCGCTCCCGAGTGGGCCGACATGACCGATGAACAGCGCGCGGTGTCGGTTCGTAGCATGGAGGTCTACGCCGCGATGGTCGACCGGATGGACTGGAATATCGGCCGGGA
>NZ_LZIX01000201.1:0-593 GCF_001666955.1 Mycobacterium sp. E735
CGCCGAGGAGATGCGCGGTGACCTGGCGGACCCGATCACGCCGCTGCTGGCCACCGGCGCGGCGGCCAGCGCCCTGCGCATCTCCGACCGCGATCCCACGGCGGTGACCACGGCCACCGCCGTGCCCGCGACCACCGTGGTGCCGGCGTAGAGCATGCAGGTCCGTTCGGCCAGCGGCGCGCCGGGCGTGGGCTCGGTCTGCTTGGACACCGGCAGCGATTCGCCGGTCAGCGTCGACTCGTCGACCTCCACGTTCGAGGCGTGCAACAGCCGGGCGTCCGCGGGGACCACCTCGTCGGCGTGCACTTCGATGATGTCGCCCGGCCGCAGCCGCTTGGTCGGCACCTTCTCGCGGCGCTGCGCGTCCAGCGCGCCGACCCGGCGTCGCGCCGGCGGATCCTGCACGGCCAGTAGGCGATTCAGCGTGCGCTCGGCGTGCAGCTGCTGCTCGGCCGACAGGGCGGCGTTGACCAGCAGCACGCTGCCGACCAGGACGGCGTCCAGCGGGGAACCGAGCAGGGCGCTGGCCGCCGCGCCGGTGGCCAGCAGCGGCGTGATCGGGTCCGCCAGGTCACCGCGCGGCGCGCTACGCG
>NZ_LZIX01000202.1:0-43442 GCF_001666955.1 Mycobacterium sp. E735
CGGACACCATGGTGTGTTGTTCGAGCACCGTCACCGTGTCGACGGCGGCGGTCTTGGCGGTTCGTTTCACGTCCAGCGGTTCCTGCCGCAGGATCTGCTCGTTGAGCGACCGCAGCGTCGGGCCCGGATCGATTCCCAGGTCGTCGGCGAGCGTCGTCTTGACGCGTCGATAGGCGGCCAGGGCGTCGGATTGGCGGTCGGTGAGGTAATAAGCCGTGATCAACTGCGCCCACAGCGGCTCGCGATAGGGGTGTTCGGCGGTCAGCGCCTCCAGTTCGGTGATCACGGCGGACGCACGCCCGCACGCGATTTCGGCCTCTGCCTTCGCGCCGTGGACCAGAATCTTTTCCTCGACAAGGGAAGTGGCGAAGGTGTCGACGAACTGGAACTCGCGCAAGTCCTCGAGCACCGGTCCGCGCCATTCCGCCAACGCGGCCGCCAGGTGCCGGCTGGCGTCTTCGAATTTGCCGGTGGCTGCGGCGTGTACACCCGCGGTCTTTTCGGCGATGAAGCGTCCGAGATCGTAAGCGTTTTCGGCGATACTGAGCCGGTATCCCGGCGGCGCCGCCGCCAGCACCACCCGAGGGTCGATGCCGGCGGTGCTGAGCAGCTTGCGCAGATTGGACACATACGAATGGATGCTGGCCCGTGCCCCCGACGGCGGCTCGTCGTCCCATAGGGCCGTGATGAGCCGGTCGACCCCGACCGGACTGTTGTGGTTCATCAACAGCATGGCAAGCACCGCCCGCTGTTTGGGAGTGCCCAATGCCACCAGGCTGCCGTCGACACTCATCTCCAACGGTCCGAGCAGACCGAGTTCGAGACGTTTGTCCACCATCGCCTATCGGTCCTTCCGGTCCTGCGCAGCGCACCTTTGAGATGTCCTAGCTTGCCATTGTGATATCAATCCCTGCGATTTCGGTAGTGACCCGCGAATTGTGCGTGTTCGACGGCTGGGCGCTGATCGCACCGCGGGTGATGAAAAGCGTTCCCCGCCACAAGGACGTGGGGCGCCTGTCGCGAACGGGTCTGGCGCTCAGGCGAACACGCACAAGGCGGACAAGGTTCCGATCTTGGCCTTTTCGTTGCCTCAATAAATTCTCAACGTGACGTCACAGCGACCCCCGCGTCGGACTAGGCCCTGGTCATGGCGTAGTAGGCGCCCCGCCGGGCCAGCAGCTCGGCGTGGCTGCCCTGTTCGACGATCCGGCCGGCCTCGATCACGACGATGCGGTCGGCGTCCCGGATCGTCGAAAGGCGGTGCGCGATAATGAAACTCGTACGGTCGCGGCGAAGTTCGGACATGGCGCGGGCGATGAGCGCCTCGGTGCGGGTGTCGACGGAGCTGGTCGCCTCGTCCAGGATCAGCAGCCGCGGCCGGGCGAGGAACGCCCGCGCGATGGTGATCAACTGCCTCTCGCCCGCGCTGATGTTGCCGCCGCCTCCGCTGACTCGGGTCTCGTAGCCGGCGGGCAGCGTGTGCACGAACCGGTCGACATAAGCCGCCTGCGCGGCCCGCACCACCTCGTCCGCGCCGGCCCCGGGCCGCCCGTAGGCGATGTTCTCCGCGATCGTCCCGTCGAAGAGCCAGGTGTCCTGCAGGACCATGCCGATCCCCGAGCGCAGCGACTGCCTGCTGACGGTGGTGATGTCGACACCGTCGACCAGGATCCGACCGGAGTCGACGTCATAGAACCGCATGAGCAGGTTCACCAGCGTGGTCTTGCCGGCCCCGGTCGGCCCGACGATCGCCACCGTGCTGCCCGGCTCGGCCACCATCGACAGGTCGTGGATCACCGGGGTGTTCGGGCGGTACCCGAAGGTCACGTGTTCGAACTCGACTCGTCCGGCGCGATGTGTGGCCCCGCTGTCGGCGGTCGGTTCGGGGTCCGCCGTTTCTTCGGGCTCGTCGAGCAGATCGAACACCCGCTCCGCGCTGGCCACGCCGGACTGCAGGGTGTTGTACATCCCGGCGACCTGGCTCAGCGGGGCGTTGAACTGCCGGACGTATTGGATGAAGGCCTGGATGCCGCCCAGGGTGATGTGGCCGGTGGCCACCTGCAGGCCGCCCACCACGGCGACGGCCACGTAGCCCAGGTTGCCGATGAACGACGTCGCCGGTGCCACGAGTCCCGAGAAGAACTGCGCGCCGAAGCTGGCCCGGTAGACGTCGTCGTTGTGGTCGCGGAACTGTTCGCGCGCGGCGGCCTGATGGCCGAACGTCTTGACCACCGTGAAGCCGCTGTACGTCTCCTCGATGTGGGCGTTGAGGCGACCGATGCTCGTCCATTGGGCCACGAACAGGCGCTGCGCGCGCCGCGCGATCGCGCGGGTGGCCACCAGCGACAGCGGCACCGTCGCCACGGCGATCAGGGCCAGCAGAGGCGAGATGGACAGCATCATCGCCAGCACGGCGACGATGGTCAGCACCGACGTGACGAGCTGGCTGATGGTCATGGACAGCGACGACTGCACGTTGTCGATGTCGTTGGTCACCCGGCTCAACAGCTCGCCGCGCTGGCGCCCATCGAAGTACGACAGCGGCAGCCGGTGGATCTTGTCCTCGACGTCGGAACGCAGCGCGACCATGGTGCGCTGCACGGTCACGTTGAGCAGGCGCGCTTGCGCCCAGATCAGCAGCGCGGAAGCGAGATACAAACCCAACGCCAGCACCAGGGTTCGTGCCACCGCGGCGAAGTCCACGCCTCTGCCCGGCACCACGCTCATTCCCGAGAGAAGGTCGGCGAAGGTGTTGTCGCCCCTGGCCCTGGCCGCGGCGACCGCCTGTGCCTTGGTGATGCCCGCGGGGAGCTGACGTCCGATGACGCCGTTGAACAGCAGATCGGTGGCGTGGCCGAGGATTCGCGGAACGACGACCCCGATCACCGTGCCGGTTACGCCGAGGCTGATCACCGCGATGCTCAGCCGGCGTTGGGGCGCAAGCCGTCTCACCAGCCGGGCGGCCGAACCCCAGAAGTCGCGGGAGCGTCCGGCCGGGGCCGGGGTCAAGCCGCGAGTGGCCGTCACGGTCATGGCGCGCCCCCGACTTGGCCCGATCGGACGGCGCTGACCGATTGGGAGTCGGCGAACTCGGCATAGGTGGCGCAGTCGGCGAGCAGCGATTCGTGCGTGCCGGTGCCGACCAGTCTCCCGCTGTCGACGACGATCACCTGGTCGGCCTGGGCGGCGGTCGAAACCCGTTGCGTGACAACGATGACGGTGGACTGACCGGTAATCCGCTTCAGCGATTCGCGCACCCGCGCGTCGGTGTGCACGTCGAGCGCGCCGAACGAGTCGTCGAAGAGATAGATGGCCGGTCGGCGGATGGCCGCCCGCGCGATGGCCAGTCGCTGCCGCTGACCGCCGGAGAAGTTGATTCCGCCCTGAGCCACTCGCATTCTGAGCCCGTCATCGTGTGCGCGCACGAACCCGTCGGCGTCGGCCACGCGCAACGCTTGCCACATCTCGTCGTCGGTCGCGTCCGCCTTGCCATAGCGCAGGTTGTCCGCCACGGTCCCCGAGAACAGGTAGCCGCGCTGGGGAACCAGCCCGATCGCGGACCAGAGCCGCTCGGTGCGGTAATCGCGGACATCGACGTCGTCCACCAGGACGGCGCCGCCGGTGACGTCGTAGAGCCGGCAGATCAGCGACACCAGCGTCGACTTGCCCGAGCCGGTGCTGCCGACGATGGCGGTGGTGGTGCCGGGCCGCGCGGTCAGCGAGATGTCTTGCAGGACGGGCCTGTCGGCGCCCGGATAGGTGAATGTCGCGCCCGCCAGGCGCACCATTCCGGTGATCCCGCCGCGCGGGAACACCGGGCTCCGCGGGTCGTCGACGGCGGCCTCGGTCGAAAGAACTTCGGTGATCCGTTCGGCGCAGACGGAGGCTCGGGGCAGCACCACCAGCGTCATGGTCGCCATCAACACCGCCATCAGGATCTGGGTGAAGTACGCCAGGAACGCGGTCAGCGACCCGACCTGCATCTGGCCGCGATCGATGCGCAGCCCGCCGAACCAGATCAGCGCGACGCTGGACACGTTGACGGTCAGCGTGGTCACCGGCAGCATCAGCGCCTGCCAGTTGCCGGCGGTCAGCGCGGTATCGGACAGCGCGGCGTTGGCCCGGCCGAACCGCTCCCGCTCGTAGCCTTCGCGGGCGAACGCCCTCACCACCCGGATGCCGGACAGCTGGTCGCGCATCACCCGGTTGATGCCGTCGATCAGGCCCTGCATCCTGCGGAACAGCGGGAGCATGTGCGACATCACCCAGTAATTGGCCACAGCCATGATGGGAACGCTGACCAGCAGCAGCCAGGTCAGCGCCGCCTCCTGGTGGATGGCCATCACGATCCCGCCGATGCACATGATCGGCGCGGTGACCAGCACGGTGCTCGAGATCTGAACGAGGTACTGGATCTGGCGGACGTCGTTGGTGCTGCGCGTCAACAACGTGGGCGCGCCGAAGCGGTCCGTATCGTGTTCGGAGAAGGTGGTGACGTGTTCGAACATCGCGGCGCGCAGGTCGCGACCGAAGCCCATGCCGGTTCGCGAGCCGAAGTACACCGCCGCGATCGCGCACAACACCTGCAGGCCGGTGACCGAGAGCATCACCAGGCCGAGCCTGACGATGGTGGCCGTGTCGCCCTTGGCGACGCCCTCGTCGATGATGGCGGCGTTGACCGTCGGCAGGTACAGCGATGCCAGCGTGCTGATGAGCTGGAGCACCATAAGCGCCGCGACCAGCCGCCGGTACGGCCGGATGTACTGGCGCAGCAGTGCCAGGAGCATTTCGTAACTGTCGCACACGGCGCGTCCCGCGGCCGCCAGCAACCGCCGGATGGTCTAACTCGGCCGCCGCATGCGGTGACGCGACTGAAACGCCTGCTCAGGCGCGTCGGTGGTTGACCTGCTGAGCTGCCGCTACAGTGCATCGTGTGGACCGGCAGCAGGCTGAGAAGAAGCAGGGTAGCGGTGCGGCGTAACTCGAGGGCGCTGGCCGTTGCGGCGACAGCCTTGGCGATCCTGATCCCCACGGTTGCGGCGTGCTCGGATTCCGGGAGCAACAAACCGGGCGCGACGTCGTCGACGGCGCCGGGAAACTCGGAGGGCCACCACGGGCCGATGTTTCCCCAGTGCGGCGGCATCAACGATCAGACCGTGGCGGAGCTGACCAAGGTGACCGGCCTGATCAACACCGCCCGGAACTCCGTCGGTTGCCAGTGGCTGGCCGGTGGCGGCATCCTCGGCCCGCACTTTTCGTTCTCCTGGTATCGCGGCAGTCCCATCGGGCGTGAACGCAAGACCGAGGAGCTGTCGCGCGCGAGCGTCGACGACATCAACATCAATGGCCACGGCGGCTTCATCGCCATCGGGAACGAGCCCAATCTGGGTGACTCGCTGTGCGAGGTGGGCATCCAATTCCAGGACGACTTCATCGAATGGTCTATCAGCTTCAGTCAGAAGCCGTTCCCGCCGCCGTGCGACATAGCCAAGGAATTGGCGCGCCAGTCGATTGCGAACTCCAAATGAGCAGAAGTAGCGTCCGCGCCCTTGTCGCCGTCTTGATCACCGCGCTCGTCGTGTCGACCGGATGTTCGAGGTCCGTCGCCGGTAACGCCGTGAAGGCCGGCGGTCCGACGCGTAACAACAACTCCCAGCAGCAGTATCCGAACCTGCTCAAGGAGTGCGAGGTGCTCACCAGCGACATCCTCGCCAAGACGGTGGGCGCGGATCCGCTCGACATTCAGAGCACCTTCGTCGGGGCGATCTGCCGGTGGCAGGCGGCCAACCCGGCCGGCCTGATCGACATCACCCGGTTCTGGTTCGAGCAGGGCAGCCTGAGCAACGAGCGCAAGGTCGCCGATTTCCTCAAGTACAAGGTCGAGACGCGGAACATCGCCGGGATCGATTCCATCGTGATGCGCCCGGACGACCCGAACGGTGCGTGCGGGGTGGCCAGCGACGCGGCCGGCGTGGTCGGCTGGTGGGTCAACCCCCAGGCGCCCGGCATCGACGCGTGCGGTCAGGCGCTCAAGCTGATGGAGCTGACGCTGGCTACGAACTCCTGAGTCAGCGCGGGATTTCGAACCCGATCAGGGCGGCGCGGCCGAGTTCGAGGCCCTTCCATCCCGACGTGACCGTCAGCACGGCGATCGCCGACGTCGGGAACTTGATCGAAATCCGTTCCGCCACGGCAACATCGGTGCCGGCACCGCCGAGGCCGAGTGCCACCGCGGACATCGTCGGCTCGTGACCGACGACAAGCAGCGTCCCGATGTCCTCGCTCACGGCGTTGATTTCCTCGATCATCGTGCCCGGGGTCGCGCCGTAGAGCCGCTCGCTGTACCGCACCGGGGCGTCGATACGCGTGGTGGCCAACGTCTGCCGGGTCCGCGTCGCGGTGGAACACAGCACGGCGTCGATGGCCGGGGCGTTGGCGCGCAGCCAGTCGCCCGCGAGGCCGGCCTCGCGAATTCCTCGCGGCGCCAACGGCCGCTCGTGGTCGGCGACGCCGGGCGGGTAGTCAGACTTCGCGTGACGCATCAACAACAACGTGCGCTGGTCTTCCACGGGAGTCACGCTAACCCCTATGCGGCGTCGTCGTCATCGTCGTCGTCGTGGAGGAGTTTTTCTCCGGTGGTGGAAGGTGTTGGTGCGGGGTCGGCCGTCGATGTCGGTGCCGGGATTTCGCGTGGTCGGTGACGTGGTGGACTTCGGAGAGGTAGCCGGGCACGATGCAGTCTGAGGATGAGCAGGGTTGTGCGTGTCTAGGTTATTGCGGCTCCCAGTGGCGTGCTGTCCTGACTTACCAGTAGTCCGTCCGACGAACGGTCGGATGCGTCGGTTGGAGGGAGTTGCAGGCATATGGGTGTCCAGACTGCGAGTGAGGTGTTCTACGACCCCTACGACGTCGAACTCAACGCCGACCCGTATCCGCTGTTTCGGCGGCTCCGCGAGGAGGCGCCGCTGTCGTACAACGACCAACACGACTTCTACGCGCTGAGCCGATTCGACGACGTGCATGCGGCGCTGAATGACCATGAGACGTTCAGCTCTGCGCGGGGAAACATTCTCGAGTTGATCAAGGCTGACATGCCGATTCCGCCCGGCGTGTTCCTGATGGAGGACCCGCCCCTTCACGACATCTATCGCCAGAGCCTTTCTCGCATGTTCACGCCACGCAAAATGCGCGAGGTCGAGGCCACCGCGCGGCAATTCTGTGCCGAGAGTCTCGATCCGTTCGTTGGTACCGGGGGCTTTGACTTCATCGCCAATTTGGGTGCCGAGATGCCGGTGAGAGTCGTGTGCAGGCTGCTGGGAATTCCCGATGAGATGCGGCAGGAGGTCCTTGACCTCGCCGAAAGTCACGTCAACACCGAGGCCGGCGGACAAATGAAAGCCGCGTCCACAGGGCTGGAAACCGGGCAGCTGTTCGCCGACTACCTCGATTGGCGCGCTGAACATCCCTCCGACGACGTGGTCACCGAATTGCTCAGCGTCGAATTCACCGACCTCGATGGCACCAGACGGGGGTTGACCCGCGAGGAACTGCTGATTTGCATCACGCTGGTCGCCGCGGGCGGCGCCGAGACAACGACCCGGCTAATCGGTTGGGCGGGCAAGGTTTTGGCCGAGCACCCCGAGCAGCGGCGGGAGCTGGTCGCCGATCGCAGCCTGATTGCCGGCGCAATCGAGGAGCTGCTGCGTTTCGAACCCCCCGCGCCACACATCGCGCGCACCCTCACACGCGACGTGGACTACTACGGACAACACGTGCCGGCCGGCAGCATCATGATGTTGCTCGCCGGTGCCGCAAACCGCGACCATCGGCAATTCCCGCCCGATGGCGACGTCTTCGACCTTCACCGCAAAGCCGGAGCCCATGTCGGCTTCGGTGTTGGCGTGCACTATTGCCTGGGAGCGTCGTTAGCCCGGATGGAGGGACGCGTGGCGCTCGATGAGGTGCTCAACCGCTTCCCGGAGTGGGACATCGATATGTCTGCGGCACGCATGACCACGACATCGACAGTCCGCGGCTGGGAAACTTTGCCGGCCGTCCTGGCATGAAAAGGTCGCGCCTGGTCTTTGATCCGCGCAAAAATAACCAATCGCGGCGCCATGACTCAACATTCGGCCTTGATGACGTGACCTGGGTAAATTAGCTACGCCCACCTGGCGTACCCAACTACCCTTTCCGACAGATGTGGATCGACCAGCCGTCGGGGTGAGGCAGTCGGCGAGTTCGGCGGGCTGTTCGGGGCGATAGTCGTTCCGTAGGTGGCCAGGTCGACCTCGACGACCTGGCGGGTTGCGGCATCGACCCAGCCGGGCGGGGGTCGGAAGAACCGGCGGATCACGGCACCTACCCGCCGCCGAGTTTCCCCCCACGCTGGGCGGCCGCGGTGGCCGGCAGGATCGGCGCCGGCGGCTCGCCGGTCTGCCCGTGACGCAAAATACCCGCTCGGAGACCTGCCGGGCGAGGTCCCGCGTCTTGTCGGTGCGCGGATTTAAGCTCGCGATGCCCTGGTAATCACGGAGTCCGAAAGGGAGCCGCCGCCATGCGATTCCTGCACACCGCCGACTGGCAGCTCGGCATGACCCGGCACTTTCTCGCCGGTGATGCTCAGCCGCGGTACTCGGCTGCCCGGCGTGACGCGGTGGCCGGCCTGGGGGCGCTGGCGACGGAGGTGGGCGCCGAGTTCGTCGTGGTCTCCGGCGACGTCTTCGAACACAATCAGCTTCCCCCGCAGGTCGTCGGGCAGTCGTTAGAAGCCATGCGCGCCATCGGGATTCCGGTCTACCTGCTACCGGGCAACCACGACCCGCTCGACGCGTCCTCGGTGTACACCAGCGCCCTGTTCACCGCCGAACGTCCCGACAACGTGGTGGTGCTCGACCAGGCCGGCGCCCATCGGGTCAGGCCCGGGCTGGAGATCGTCGCCGCGCCATGGCGATCCAAGGCGCCGACCACCGACCTGGTCGCCGACGTTCTCGAAGGCCTCGCGCCCGAACCGGTCACCCGGATCCTCGTCGCGCACGGCGGGGTCGACGTCCTGGACCCGGACCGGGACAAGCCCTCCCTGATCCGCCTGGCCACCCTCGACCGCGCGCTGGCGACCGGTACGGTGCACTACGTTGCACTGGGGGACAAGCATTCACGGACGAATGTCGGTGACAGCGGCCGGATCTGGTACTCCGGTTCGCCGGAGGTCACCAACTTCGACGACGTGGAATCCGACCCCGGTCATGTCCTCGTCGTGGAGATCGACGAGAGCGACCCGCGTCGCACCGCCTCGGTGGAATCACGGCATGTCGGCCGGTGGCGCTTCGTCACCATGCATCACCAGGTCGACACTCGCCGTGACATCGCCGACCTCGACCTGAACCTGGACCTGATGGCAGACAAGGACCGCACCGTGGTGCGCTTGGCGCTCACCGGATCCCTGACGGTCACCGATCGGGCGGCGCTGGATGCGTGTCTCGACAAGTACGCGCGGTTGTATGCCTGGCTCGGCCTGTGGGAACGCCGCACCGATCTGGCGGTAATCCCGGCCGACGGCGAATTCAGCGATCTGGGTATCGGGGGATTCGCCGCCGCGGCGGTCGACGAGCTGGTGGCGACCGCGCGCGAGCCAGCCTCCGATGCTGCCGCCGACGCGCAGGCGGCGCTGGCGCTGTTGCTACGCCTCACCGACCGGGGCGCCGCATGAAGTTGCACCGCCTGACCCTGACGAATTATCGCGGCATCGCGCACCGGGAGATCGAATTTCCCGACCACGGTGTCGTCGTGCTGTGCGGCGCCAACGAGATCGGCAAGTCGTCGATGATCGAGGCCCTCGATCTGCTGCTGGAGTCCCGGGACCGCTCGACGAAGAAGGAAGTCAAGCAGGTCAAGCCCACCCACAGCGACGTCGGATCCGAGGTTAGCGCCGAATTGAGCTGCGGCCCTTATCGTTTCACCTATCGCAAGCGGTTCCACAAGAAATGCGAAACCGAACTGACGATCCAGTCGCCGCACCGCGAGCAGCTCACCGGCGACGAGGCGCACGAACGGGTCCGCGCGATGCTGGCCGAGACGGTGGACAGCGATTTGTGGCACGCCCAGCGGGTGCTGCAGTCGGCGTCGACCGCCGCGGTGGATCTCTCCGGTTGCGACGCCCTGTCGCGCGCGCTCGACGTGGCGGCCGGCGACGCCGCGGCGTTGTCGGGCACCGAGCCGTTGCTCATCGAACGCATCGACGCGGAATACGGACGCTACTTCACCCCCACGGGGCGTCCCACCGGGGAATGGGCCGCGGCGATCACCCGCCTGGCCGACGCCGAGGCCGCGGTCGCGGAGTGCGCGGCGGCGGTCGCCGAGGTCGACGAGCGGGTGGGTCGGCACGCGGCCCTGACGCAACAGGTGGCCGACCTGTCCCAGCAGCGCATCGCCGCGCGCCCCCGGCTCACCGCCGCGCAGCAGGCCGCGGAAAAGGTCGCCGAACTCACGGGGCAAGCACGCGAGGCCGAGTTGATCGCGACCGCCGCGGCGGCTACTAGCGCGGCGGCCACCACGGCCCGCACCTCACGTCTGCAGCTTCTCGCCGAAATCGCTACCCGCACAGCGGCTGTCGTGGCTGCCGAGGCACAAGCGAAAGAGGCCGCCGACGCGCGCGCGGCGGCGCAGGCCGAGGCCGAGGCCGCCGAGGCCGCCGCCCGGCAAGCCGCCGAGGCCGTCGCGGATCTGCATCACCGCGCCGAATCCGCCCGCCGCACCGTCACTCAGCTCGCCGACCGCGAGGAGGCCGATCGGCTGAGCGCCCGGTTGGCCAAGATCGACGCGATCCAGCGCGACTGCGAGCAGGTGTCCGCGGAACTCGGCGAGATCGCGCTCACCGAGCAGCAGCTGCGCCGGATCGAGACGGCCGCGTCCGCGGTCGATCGCATCGGCGACCAGTTGGCGTCGACGTCGGCGGCGGTCGAGTTCGCCGCCGCCGCGGACATCGAGCTGTCCATCGATGGCGAACGGGTCGCGTTGTCCGAGGGCCAAACCTGGTCCATCACGACCACCGGGCCCACCGCGGTCGAAGTCCCCGGCGTCCTGACCGCGTGGATCACTCCCGGCGCAACCACCCTCGATGTCCAGGCGAAACACGCTGCGGCGCAAGAGGAGCTGTCGGCCGCGTTGGCCGACGCGCGGGTGGCCGACCTGGCCACGGCCAGGGCCGCCGATCAGCGTCGCCGCGAACTGGAGGGCAGCCGCGACCAACTGACCGCGACCCTGACCGGCCTGTGCGGGGACGACGAGGTCGACGAGCTGCGTTCGCGACTCGCGCAGCTGCGCTCCGCGCAACCGGCGGACAGCGCGGCTACCGGCATCGGAGCCGCCCGCGACGAGCTTGAAGCGCTTCAGGCGGCTGGCCAGGCCGCGATCGCCGAGTGCGACGGCCGACGCCGGATCGCCACCACCGTCACTGCCCGGCTCACCGAGCTGGCCACCCGCGCAACGGTTCTCGAGGACGCGCTGAAGAACCAGCGTTGCGAACTCGACGCGGCCACCGACCGGCTGGCCCAGGAGCGGGCGTCGGCCGGCGACGACGAACTGGCGTCGGCGGCGGAGACGGCGCTGCGGGCCGCGTTCGCCGCCGAACGTCGGCATGCCGAGCTCGCCGCGGAACTCGCGGCGGCAAGCCCGGACTCGGTGAACGCCGAATTGCGCGCCGCCGTAAAGGAAACGGAAGAACTGCGCGAGCGCTACGAAGAGGCCGCCCGCGCGTTGCGCGAGATCACCATCGAACTGTCGGTGATGGGCAGCGAGGGCCGCCAGGGCAAGCTCGACGCCGCGGAAACCGAACGCGAACACGCCGCCAGTGAGCACATCCGCGTCGGCGGCCGGGCCAGGGCGGCGCGCCTGCTGCGCTCGGTCATGACGCGTCACCGCGACACCACCCGGCAGCGGTACGTCGAGCCCTACCGCGCGGAACTGCAGCGGTTGGGTCGCCCGGTGTTCGGTCCCACGTTCGAGGTCGAGATCGACAGCGACCTCTGCATTCGCAGCCGCACGCTCGACGGAATCACGGTGCCCTACGACTCGCTGTCGGGTGGGGCCAAGGAGCAACTCGGCATCTTGGCGCGGCTGGCCGGCGCCGCCCTGGTCGCCAAGCAGGACGCCGTTCCGGTGGTCGTCGACGACGCGTTGGGGTTCACCGACCCCGATCGGCTGGCGAAAATGGGGGAGGTCTTCGACACGGTGGGCACTCACGGGCAGGTCATCGTCCTCACCTGCAGTCCCGACCGGTACGACGGCGTCAAGGGCGCTCACCGCATCGATCTCAGCGCCTAGCACCGGCGCTGAGCTGCGTCGACCACACCGGACGCGGTGGCCGCCCGCAGGCCCGGCAGAATGGTGTCATGGCGGGCCGACACCGATGACGATGAACGCTAAACGGCGCCGGGTGCAGGAGAAGCTCGCGGCGTTGCCCGGTGTCCGGCCTGTGCGCCGGCCGATCTCGCCGGAGACTAGCGAGGAATTCGACCTGTACTACGTGCGCACCGGCCGCAAGTCGGCGCACCCGCTGGTCATCATCCCGGGCGGTCCCGGGGTGGCGTCGGTGCAGATGTACAAGGGGCTGCGGCGCCGCGCGGCCGCGGCCGGCCTTGACGTCATCATGATCGAACACCGCGGGGTGGGCATGTCGCGGCACGACGACTCCGGTGCGGATCTGCCTCCCGAGGCGATCACCGTGAACCAGGTCGTCGACGACATCGCCGCCGTACTCGACGATGCCCACGTCGAGACCGCCGTCATCTACGGTGCGTCGTACGGCACCTACATCGCCTCCGGGTTCGGCGTGCGCCATCCGGGCCGGGTGCGGGCGATGATCCTCGATTCGCCGCTGCTGTCGCGGCACGACATCGTGATCGTCCGCCGCGCGATTCGCAGGCTGTTGCTCAGGGGCGACAGCCCCGAAACGGCCGCGCTGGCTCCGAAAATGCGCAAACTCGTCGACGCCGGCGTGATGACGGCGGCGGCCACCCAGGTGGTCGCGACGATCTACGGTTACGGCGGAGCCGAGCTGCTGGAGCGACAACTCGACCTGCTGCTGGACGGCCGAAAGTTGCTGTGGTGGGCGCTGTCCCGGTTCGCCACCCTGAGCAACCTGCCGTACCGCTACGAGGAAGACCTGGTGAGCCGCATCGCGTTCCGCGAGCTGAACTACGCCGCCGAACCCGACGGGCTACCGCTCGACCCCGCCGTAGCGGAGCGCGAAGCACGCACGGAGACGGCCACTTTCGAGGACGAGCCCTATGACCTGGTGGCAGAGATGCCGCATTTCGGCTGGCCTACCGTGGTGGTTTCCGGCGGCCGCGATCTGATCACCCCGCCGGCGGTCGCCGAGCGCGAGGCGGCTCTGCTGCCCAACGTGGTGCTGCTGAAGCTGCCCACCATGGCGCACAGCGCGCTCGACTTCCGCGAGCCCGCCGCGATTGCCATCGCCCGAGCGGTGTGGCGGGGTGAGATCGACGCGCTCGCGGCGAGAGCGCCTGCGCTCGACGCCCTTCCGGCGCGTCCCGAGCTGCGGCTGCTGTGGAAGGCGATCGGGGTCGCCGCGACCGTGGAGGGCGCCCTGCCTATCCCGGCGCGGCTGCGTCGCGGGATCAGCCGCGCATGAATCCGATGGCGGTGTAGCGCAGGTCGCCGAGACCGGCGGCGCCGAAATTGGCCAGCGTGCTGCGCACGGCGACGTCGCCGGGGGATTGGGTCAGCGGCAGGCTGAACCCCTCGGCCCAGATGAGCTTGTCGAGGTCGTTGGCCAGGCCCCGCGCCTTGTCCGGATCGAGTTCTTCCAGCGTCCGCTCGATGGCCTCATCGATCTGGGGGCTGCCGATCTTGCCGAAGTTGCTCTCGCCGGTCGACAGGTAGATCTGGGTGAGCGACGAAAGCGGGAAAGCGTCTCCGAGCCAACCGAATTGGGCGATGTCGAAATCCCCGACGTTGATGTAGTTGGTGAAGAACCCGCTGCCGGACCGGGCCACCAGTTCGAGCTTGACGCCGATCTGCGCCAGACTGTGCTGTGCGATCTGGGCGAACTGCCGGCTGCCCTGGGCGTCATAGAACAGGTCGCGGATGACCAGCTGGCGGCCGTTCTTTTCGCGGAACTGGCCGCCCTGCTTCCAGCCCAGGGCGTCAAGCTCCCGCCGGGCGGCGTCCGGGTCGTAGGGGACCGCAGAACTGTTGTCCTGGTAGCCTTTCTGGCCCGCGACATAGATGTGGTTACCCAACGCCACCGGATCACTGGTGAGTCCGTATTGGACGACCTTGGCGATGGTGCGCCGGTCGATGCCCTTGGACACCGCGATGCGCAGCGCCTTGTCGGACAGGATCGACCCGGGCGCGCCGTTGAACGTGAAGTGGGACCACGCCGGGGCGGGGGCGCGGCGGATCGAGATTCCCTTCGTGCGCTGCGCGATGGTCAGCTGGTCGACGGTGCCGACGCCGGACGCGTCGATGGTGTTGTTCTGCAGCGCGGGCAGCCGCGCGGCGTCGTCCAGCACCAGGTAGGTGATGTTGTCCAGGCGTGGGCGGGCGCCCCACCATTTCGGATTGCGGGACAACACGATTCGCTGCGTCGTGCGGTCCAGCGACGTGACGATGAAGGGGCCGGCCGACGGGCCGGGTCCCAAGAGTTGGGCCTTGTTGAACGCCTCGGGTGTGGCCGTCATGCTCTTGGGGAACAGCATGCCGTTACCGGCGAACATGCCGCGCCACTCGGCGTACGGCTTGGCGAAGGTGACCACGGCCTGCCGGTCGTCGACACCCCGGGTGACCGACGCGACGCGGTCGGCGCCGCTGGGGCCGGCGATCTCGAATGTCTTGTCGGCGCCGCTGAGAGCGTGGATCTGGCTGGCGATGTCTTCCCAGCTGATCGGAGTGCCGTCGGACCACACGGCCCGGGGGTTGATGGTGTAGGTCACCACCTGCGGTGCGGTGCCGGTGAGTTCGACGCTGGTGAAGTAGTCGGTATCGACCGTGGTCGATCCGTCGGCGCCGAGGATGAACGCTCGCGGCAGGGTGGCCTTCATCATCGCGGCGACCTCGGCCGAATTACCGTCGATGTGTAGGACATTGAAGTTGGGCGGGAAGTCGCTGAGCGCGAGCCGAAGGCTACCGCCGTCTTGCAGGGTGGCGGGGTCCTGCGGGTTGATATCGCTGGTGCTGCCGATCTGGGCGTGCTGGCCGGTTTGCGGCGCCAAGTTGATGGCCGGCGAGCATCCGGAGATGACAAGCGCCATCGCGACGAGCGCCGTCGTGACCCGCCTAGACACGTTTGCCCGGATTCGGTTGGGGCACCGCGCCCAGCAGTCGCCGGGTGTACTCGTGCTGCGGGTTGCCGAACACTTGCCGGCTGTCGCCCTGTTCCACGATCGTGCCGGCATGCATGACCACCACCTGGTGCGCGAGGTGTTTGACGACCGAAAGGTCATGGGAGACGAAGAGGTACGACAGGGCGAACCGCTCTTGGAGGTCGAGCAGCAGGTTGATGATGCCCGCCTGGATGGAGACGTCGAGGGCGGAGACCGGCTCGTCGAGCGCCAGGATCTTCGGCTGCAGTGCCAGCGCCCGCGCGATGCCGATGCGCTGCTTCTGACCCCCCGAGAACTCGGCGGGATAGCGGGCGGCGTCGGCGCGGCGCAACCCCACGATGTCGAGCAGCTCGGCGACGCGCGCGTTGGTCTCGTCCTTACCGAAGCCGTTGGCTGACAAAGGTTCGGCGAGGAGCTCGAACACGGGCAGCCGCGGGTCCAGTGAGGCCACCGGGTCTTGAAACACCACCTGGATGTCGCGGCGCAAGGATCGCCGGTGCGACGCGCTGAGGGTCGCGACGTCGGCGCCGAGGACTTCGATCGAGCCGGATTGCGGCGCAACGAGTTCCAGGATCTCGTGCAGGGTGGTCGACTTGCCGGAACCGGACTCGCCGACGATGCCCAGGGTGCGGCCCTGCCGCAGTTCGAAGCTGACGCCGTCGACCGCGCGGACCTCACCGACGGTCCGGCGCAACACCACCCCCTTGGTCAGCTGGAACGTCTTGACCAGATCGCGCACGCGGACGATCACCGGCGAGTCGCCGGACGTCTCCCCGCGTGCGGAGGTGTTGACACCGTAGATGTCCGCGGCGGTGCGCCCGTTGACCTGGTCGGTGCGGATGCACGCCGCCCGGTGATCCACACCGACCGGCAGCAACTCGGGTTCGGCCGCGCGGCACTCGTCGACGACCAGGGGGCAGCGCGGAGCGAAGGGACAGCCCGGCTCCAGACCCACCAATGACGGCGGCGCGCCGGGGATGGGCACCAACCGGGTGCCCTGCACCGCGTCGAGCCGCGGCACCGAACCCAACAGCCCGACGGTGTAGGGCATCTGGCGATCGCGGTAGAGATCATGCACCCCCGCCGATTCGACGACGCGGCCGGCATACATCACCAGCGCCCGGTCGGCGAACTCGGCGACCACACCCAGGTCGTGGGTGATGATCAGCACCCCGGCGCCGGTGATGTCGCGCGCCGTCTTGAGCACCTCGAGGATCTGCGCCTGCACGGTGACGTCCAGCGCGGTGGTGGGTTCGTCGCAGATCAGCAGGTCCGGGTCGTTGGCGATCGCGATCGCGATCACCACCCGCTGTCGCTCACCGCCGGACAGCTCGTGCGGAAACGCGCGGGCGCGCCGTTCCGGCTGCGCGATGCCGACCAGCTCGAGCAGTTCCACCGCGCGCCGGCGCGCGGCGTTCTTGCCCACGTGCGGCTGGTGGATCTCGATCGCCTCGGCGATCTGGTCGCCAACGGTGTAGACGGGCGTCAGCGCCGACATCGGGTCCTGGAACACCATGCCGACCGTCTTGCCGCGGAAGCGTGACATCGCGTCGTCGCCGAGGCCGAGCAACTCGGTGCCGTGCAATCGCACCGAGCCGCGCACCCGCGCGTACTCGGGCAGCAGGCCCACCGCCGCCAGCGCCGAAACCGACTTGCCCGAGCCGGATTCGCCGACCATGGCCACGACTTCGCCGGGGGCGACGCGATAGCTGATGCCGCGGACCGCGGTCACCGGTTGGCCGTCCGTCGGGAAGCTGACGGCCAGGTCGGTGACCTCCAGCAGCGCGCTCACCGGGCACCACCCCGCAACATGCCGCTGCCGGGGTCGAGCGCGTCGCGCAGGCCGTCCCCGGTCACGTTGGCACACACCAGGATCAACACCAGCACGCCCGCCGGAAACAGGAAGACCCAAGGGAACGTCGTCGCGGACTGGGTGCCGTTGGCGATCAACGTGCCCAGCGAGACGTCCGGCGGCTGGATGCCGAACCCGAGGAAGCTGAGCCCGGTCTCGGCCAGGATGGCCGAGGCGACGTTGAGGGCGGCGTCGATGATCAGGATGGAGGCCACGTTGGGGACCACGTGGCGCAGGATGATGCGGCGGCTGGACACGCCCATGTACCTTGCGGCCCTGATGAATTCGCGTTCGCGCAGGCTCATGGTCATGCCGCGCACCATGCGTGAGCTGATCATCCAGCCGAATCCGGCAAGCAGCAAGACGAGCATCAGGATGTTGGCGGAGCTCTTGGTCCGCGGTGTGACGATGGCGATCAGGATGAAGCTGGGCACCACCAGCAGCAGGTCAACCAACCACATCAGCGCCCGGTCCCGCCAGCCACCGAAGTAGCCCGCGATCGAGCCGACGGTGGCGGCGATGCCGGTCGAGATGACGGCCACGCAGACACCGATCAGCATCGACTTCTGCATGCCCCGAAGGATCTGCGCCAGCAAGTCCTGGCCTAGCGCGTTGGTGCCCAACCAGTGCCGGGAATTCGGTGGTTGCAGCAACGCGTCGAAGTCGAGGTCGTCATAGGAGTACGGCAGCACCGCGGGCAGCGCGTAGCAGCCGACGAACAGCAGCACGAGCAACGTCAGCGACGCGACCGCCAACCGGTTGCGCACGAACCTGCGCAGCACCAGGGTGCGGCGCGAGGTGAACTCCGCGGCCTTTGGCGTCGGAATCCCCTGGGCGCCATCCACTTTGGCCTCGGATGTCATGACACCCGCACCCGCGGATCGAGGGCCGCGTAGAACACGTCCGAGAGCAGACCCGCCAGCAACACCACCGTGCCGGAGAACAGCGTGATCGCGGCGATGATGTAGGTGTCCTGCGTCGCGATCCCTTGCACCAGCCATTCGCCCATGCCGTGCCAGCCGAAGATCTTCTCGACGAACACCGCGCCGGTGACCAGCCCGGCGACCCCGTAGGCGAACAGGGTGGCCAGCGGGATGAGCGCCGTGCGCAGTCCGTGCTTGACCAGCGCACGCCGGCGGGTGAGCCCCTTGGCGCGCGCGGTGCGGATGAAATCCTGGCCCAGGACGTCGAGCATCGCGTTGCGCTGGTAACGGCTGTATCCGGCGGCGGCCGCCAGCGTCAGCGTGAGCGTGGGCAGGACCAGATGCCGCAACCGGTCCACCAGCTGATGCCAGACGCCGCCGCTCACGCCGGGCGAGGTTTCCCCCGTGTAGTCGAAAAGGTGCACGCCCAGAGCCCAGTTCACCCGCAGCGCGGCAAGAATCAGCAGGTTGGCGATGACGAACGTCGGGGTGCTCAGCACCAGCAGCGCCACCATCGTGACGACGCGGTCGCTGAGTCTGTACTGGCGGATGGCGCCCCAGGCCCCGGCCGCGATGCCCAGGACGGTGCCCGCCAGCGATCCGACCACCAGGAGCCGCAGGGTGACGCCGACCCGGCGCCAGAGCGTGGCACCGACGGGCTGTCCGGTGATGGTCTTGCCGAAGTCGCCGCGCACGGCGTGCGAGGCCCACTGCGCGTAGCGGATCGGTATGGGCTTGTCCAGATTGAGGGAGCGGGCCTTCGCGTCGATCACGGACTGCGGCGGCCGCGGGCTGCGCTGCAACAGGCTGTCCAGCGGCCTGAATGCGACCGACGTCAGGCAGAACGTCAGGAACGAGGCGAGGGCCAGCAGCACGACATAGTTGAGCAACCGGCGCGCCAAGAAACGAATCATCCCCGACCGCACCGCCCGTCTCGCATTGGGACAGGTTAACGAGCCGGGCCCGTACCGGCCCGGTGCGCCGACCGGATCCTTGTGATCGGGCTGATTTTCATGCGTCAATATTCGGTGGCCCGTTGTTAACATCCACCGCGGTGCTGCGACACTCCCGAGGAGGCTGACGTGACGGTTACCGAGGATTACCTGGCCAACAACGCGCAATATGCCAGCACATTCCAGGGTCCGCTGCCGATGCCGCCCGCCAAGCACGTCGCCGTCGTCGCCTGTATGGACGCCCGCCTCGACGTCTACCGCGCCCTGGGTCTCAACGAGGGCGAGGCGCACGTCATCCGCAATGCCGGCGGCGTGGTCACCGACGATGTCATCCGCTCGCTGGCCATCAGTCAGCGGCTGCTGGGAACGCGGGAGATCATCCTTATCCACCACACCGACTGCGGGATGCTCACCTTCACCGACGACGACTTCAAGCGGGCCATTCAAGAGGAGACCGGCGTCAAGCCGGCGTGGGCGGCCGAAGCCTTTCCCGACGTCGCCGAGGACGTCCGGCAGTCGTTGCGCCGCATCGAGAACAGCCCGTTCGTCACCAAGCACGAGTCCGCGCGCGGATTCGTCTTCGACGTCGCGACGGGGAAGCTCCAGGAAATCAAGGCATAGCGCTCAGCCGACCTTGTAGGTGGCGAGGGCCTTCGCTACGAGTTTGCCGTACGCGTCGACGATCTCGGCCTCACAGTTGACCAGCGATCGGCCCCGCCGCAACACCCGGCCCACGCCGATCACGTCGCCGGCCCGGGCCGGCGCCATGAAGTCCAGCGCCATCGACACCGTCACGCCCCGAAGGTCGGGGGGTGCCTGCGCGCCGCACCATGCCGCCGCCATGACGGTGACGTCGGCGAGGGTGGCGATCGCGCCGCCGTGCACCATGTCCCCGATCGTCACGTTGGAGGGGTCCCACGGCAGCCGCAGGCGCACCTCGTGGTCGTCGAGCCGGTCGGCGACGATGCCCAGCTTCGCGACGAACGGCGATTGGGGGAGGAACTGCGCGATGACGTCGCGGCCGCTCGGTGGCGGGCCGGCGGGTGCGGAGTCGGAGGTCATCCGTTCATGCTTTCGCATCGGGCATCGGCCGGAAAAGGGTCACCGCCGGTCTTGACCCGATGCGTCGGATGGGCGTCGTCCGCGCCATGAGCGGCGCCCACTTGACAACCGTCGCCACGAACTGATGCTATAGAGGGCAAAGCTGCCAAACTTGACCGACTCTACCAGGTTTAACCGAGGAAGCCATGACCAGCGATCTGAAGGCGGGTCCCGCCGCCGGCCAGTACGAGTTGAGCCACCTGCGCTCGCTCGAGGCCGAAGCGATCCACATCATCCGCGAGGTGGCCGCCGAGTTCGAGCGGCCGGTGCTGCTGTTCTCCGGCGGCAAGGACTCGATCGTCATGCTGCACCTGGCGCTGCGGGCGTTCCGCCCCGGGCGGTTGCCGTTCCCGGTGATGCACGTCGACACCGGGCACAACTTCGACGAGGTGATCGCGACGCGCGACGAACTGGTCGCCGAACACGGCGTGCGCCTGGTGATCGCCTCGGTCCAGGAGGACATCGACGCGGGCCGCGTCGTCGAGCCGAAGCAGGGGCGCAACTCGATCCAGACCGTGACGCTGCTGCGCGCGATCCGGGAGAACAAGTTCGACGCGGCGTTCGGCGGGGCCCGCCGGGACGAGGAGAAGGCGCGGGCCAAGGAACGGGTGTTCAGCTTCCGCGACGAGTTCGGCCAGTGGGACCCGAAGGCGCAACGCCCCGAGCTGTGGAACCTGTACAACGGCCGGCACCACAAGGGCGAGCACATCCGGGCCTTTCCGCTGTCCAACTGGACCGAGTTCGACATCTGGTCCTACATCGGCGCGGAGAACATCGCGCTGCCCTCGATCTATTACGCCCACCGCCGCAAGGTGTTTCGCCGCGACGGCATGCTGCTCGCGGTCGACCGGCACATGCACCCGCGCGACGACGAGCCGGTGTTCGAAGCGACGGTGCGGTTCCGCACCGTCGGCGACGTGACCTGCACCGGATGCGTGGAATCGGAGGCCTCGACGGTGGATGAGGTCATCGCCGAGACCGCGGTGTCCCGGCTGACCGAACGCGGCGCCACGAGGGCCGACGACCGCATCTCGGAGGCCGGCATGGAAGACCGCAAACGGCAGGGGTACTTCTGATGGCCACACCGACGACGCTGCTTCGCCTGGCCACCGCGGGTTCCGTCGACGACGGCAAGTCCACGCTGATCGGCCGCCTGCTCTACGACTCCAAGGCCGTCATGGAGGACCAATGGGCGGCGGTGGAGCAGACGTCCAAGGAGCGCGGCCACGACTACACCGACCTCGCGCTGGTGACTGACGGTCTGCGCGCCGAGCGCGAGCAGGGCATCACGATCGACGTCGCCTACCGCTATTTCGCCACGCCCAAGCGGAAATTCATCATCGCCGACACCCCGGGCCACATCCAGTACACCCGCAACATGGTGACCGGCGCGTCAACCGCCCAGCTGGTGATCGTGCTCGTCGACGCCCGGCACGGGCTGCTGGAGCAGTCTCGCCGGCACGCCTTCCTGGCTTCGCTGCTGGGCATCCAGCACATCGTGCTTGCCGTCAACAAGATGGACCTGATCGGCTGGGACAGAGAGAAATTCGAGGCCATCCGCGACGAATTCCACGCGTTCGCCGCGCGCCTCGATGTGCACGACGTGGCCACCATCCCGATGTCCGCGCTGCACGGCGACAACGTGGTGACCAAGTCGGACCAGACGCCCTGGTACGAGGGCCCCGCGCTGCTGTCGCACCTGGAGGAGGTCTACATCGCCGGCGACCGCAACCTGGTCGACGTGCGGTTCCCCGTTCAGTACGTCATCCGGCCGCACACCCGCGAACATCAGGACCACCGTAGCTACGCGGGCACCGTGGCCAGCGGGGTCATGCGTCCGGGCGACGAAGTCGTCGTCCTGCCGATCGGCAAGACCACTCGGATCACCGCCATCGACGGGCCGAATGGTCCAGTGGAAGAGGCGTTTCCGCCGATGGCGGTTTCGATCAGCCTGGCCGACGAGATCGACATCTCGCGCGGTGATCTCATCGCCCGCACCAACAACCATCCCCGGGTCACCCAGGAATTCGACGCGACCGTGTGCTGGATGGCCGACGACGCGACGCTCGAGCCCGGCCGGGACTACGTCATCAAGCACACCACCCGCACCACCCGCGCCCGGGTGACCGGGCTGGACTACCGGCTCGACGTGAACACCCTGCACCGTGACAAGGCCGCAACGGCGTTGCAGCTCAACGAACTCGGTCGCATCTCATTGCGCACGCAGGTGCCGCTGCTGCTCGACGAGTACACGCGCAACGCCAGCACCGGGTCGTTCATCCTGATCGACCCGCACACCAACGGCACCGTGGCGGCGGGCATGGTGTTGCGGGACGTCTCGGCGCAGACGGCGAGCCCGAACACCGTGCGGCACAAGTCATCGGAGGTGGCCGAAGCCCGGCCGCGGGGCAAGACGGTGTGGTTCACCGGGCTCTCCGGTTCCGGCAAGTCGTCGGTGGCCATGCTCGTCGAGCAGAAGCTCCTCGAAAAGGGCGTCGCAGCTTACGTTCTCGACGGTGACAACCTGCGGCACGGCCTGAACGCCGACCTGGGATTCAGCATGGCAGACCGCGCCGAGAACCTGCGCCGGCTGGCGCACGTGGCGGCGCTGCTCGCCGACTGCGGCAATGTCGTGCTGGTACCGGCGATCAGCCCGCTGACCGAGCAACGTGAGATGGCGCGTAATGTGCACGCCGCCGCGGGGTTCGACTTCGTCGAGGTGTTCTGCGACACCCCGATCGAAGAATGCGAGCAGCGTGATCCGAAGGGGCTGTACGCCAAGGCGCGCGCGGGCGAAATCGCGCAGTTCACCGGCATCGACAGCCCGTATCAACCCCCGGTGAATCCCGACCTGCGGCTGACCCCGGAGCTCAGCGTCGAGGAGCAGGCGCAGAGCATCGTCGATCTGCTCGAATCGCGCGCTTAGCGCACGGCTGCGACTGATTGCCGCCGCCGGGTGGCACAATCCTCAGAGTGCGCATGTCGGCGAAGGCGGAGTACGCGGTGCGGGCCATGGTCCAGCTCGCCACGGTCCCCGACGGGACGCTGGTCAAGACCGACGACTTGGCCCAGGCGCAGGGCATTCCGCCGCAGTTCCTCGTCGACATCCTGACCAATCTGCGCACCGACCGCCTGGTGAGAAGCCATCGGGGCCGCGAAGGCGGCTACGAACTGGCCCGGCCGGGCAACGAGATCAGCATCGCCGACGTGCTGCGCTGCATCGACGGCCCGCTGGCGAGCGTGCGCGACATCGGTCTGGGGGACCTGCCCTACTCGGGGCCCACCGCGGCGCTCACCGATGTCTGGCGGGCGCTGCGCGCCAGCATGCGTTCGGTGCTGGAGGAGACGACGCTGGCTGACGTCGCCGCCAACGCGCTGCCGAAGCACGTCGCCCAATTCGCCGACGACTATCGAACACAGGAAAGCGTGCGTCACGGCACGCCCCGCGCCGGCGAATAGGCGCTAGCGCTGGCCCCCCGACCCGTAAGGGCGGGTGAGTATCTCCATGGCATGGCCCGAGGGGTCGAGGAAGTACACCCCGCGCCCGCCGTCGTTGTGGTTGATCTCGCCGGGCCGTTTGGCGCCCGGGTCCGCCCAGTGCTCGAGGCCTCGTGACCGGATCTTTCCGTAGATGGTGTCGAAATCCTCTTCGGACACCAGGAAGGCGTAATGCTGCCGCGGGATCTCCGCGCCCTCGGGAGCGTCCGCATAGTCCAGGTTGGCGCCGTGCTCGAGCTGGACAACCATGAAGTGGCCGAATGGTTTTGGGCTGGGCAGGCCGAACAATTCGGCTAGAAACGACGCGGACTCCTGCTTGTCGCGGGCGGCGACGATGGCGTGGTTGAAACTGATGGCCATAATTCCTCTTTACTCCTTGACGAGCGTGCGTGTTTGCGCGCCGACACGCCGTCTCCGCCGTCGTTCCGCGCACGTTCGCCACAACATGGCGTTCTTATTTCGGCGCCGTGAGCTCCAGGGCGATGTTGTCGGGATCGCGGAACTGCAGGATGTAGGACGGGCCGATGTCTTTCACCGGTTCGTGTGCGATGCTCAGCTCGTCGAGATGCGCTGCCGCAGAGTCTAATTCGTCCTTGCTGGCGACCCGGAACGCGATGTGGTCGAGCCCGGCGCGATCCTCGTCGAAGCGATCGGTCGCGACCGGCCGCAGCCCCAGCAGCGTGCCGCCGAGGTCGTAGATGACCCCACCGAACAGGAAGCTCAGCTGTTTGCGGGTGGCCTCGTCGGCGTTATCGGGTACCTCCAGCAGGACCGGCCAACCGAACACGCTCTCGTAAAACTGCCGGGATCGCTCGATATCGGTGACGGTGAGGCGAACGTGCGCGATCGAACTGCTGGTGAAACCCATCTGCTCCATGCTGCCACTTGCGCCACCGAATGTTTACCGGTCATGCCAGAATCGCCGCGTGCGAACTGCGATGACGCTGCCGGTGATGGAGCCGGACTTGAATGCGGGAATTTTGGAGGACTGGGCGCGCGCGATCGACGACGGCCCGTTCTCGTCATTGTGCTGGGGCGAGCGCATCGCATTCGAGAACCCGGACAACCTCACGCTGCTGGGCGCGCTGGCCGCCTGGACGAGCCGAGTGCGGCTGCTGACGACCGTGATCGTGCCGCAGCTGCACGACCCGGTCATGCTGGCCAAGGCGCTCGCAACCGGGGACATGCTCTGCGGCGGGCGGCTGAGTGTGGGCATCGGCGTTGGCGGGCGGCACGAGGACTACCACGCCGTGGGCGCCGACCCGGCGACCCAGACCATGCGCGACATGGCCGAGCGCGTGGCCGTGATGAAGCGGGTGTGGGCCGGTGAAAAGCTCACCGAGTCGGTGCTACCGGTCGGGCCTGCGCCGGTGCAGCCCGGCGGTCCGCCGCTGTTTGTCGGCAGCATCGGCCCGAAGACCATCCGCAGCGCCGCTTCCTGGGCCACCGGGCTGGCGGGGACGACGCTGGACCTGGACGTCGCCAAACAGAACGAGCTCTTCGACGTCGCCCGCGACGCGTGGGCGCGGGCGGGCAAGGGCGAACCGCACCTGGTGACGTCGTTCTGGTTCGCGTTCGGGTCGCCCGAAGAGTCCCGAGCCCAGGTGCATCGTCATCTGCGGCGCTACATGAATTGGATACCGCCGGAATACGTCGACGCCATGGCGCCGACCACCGGCTGGGCGGGCACCGAGGACGAGCTGCTGGAAGTGCTGCGCAAGTTCGAGGCCATCGGCACCGACGAGGTACAGCTCATCCCGACGAGCTCCGACATCGACCAGCTACGCCGCGCGGCGGACGTGGCCGGCCGGCTGTAAAGGGCTTGGCCCGACGGCGGCGACCCGCAGCGCCCGGCTTCGCCGCGCTTGCGATCGCCACTAGGCCGACGCGCGCTCTTCCCCGGCGGCGGGCTGCTGCGGGGGCTGCCCCTTGCGTAGCGTCGCCATCAGCTCGCGGTAAGGCCCCACGAGATAGACCGTGTCGCCGCCGCGGAGCCAGGCGTCCCGACGCGGATGCAGCTCCACGGGCGCGTCCTGCCGGGTGATCGCGATGACGCGGGTCTGGGTGGACAGTTCGAACATCTTCAGCCCGTCGAGCTCGCTGCCGGGCGCCACATGCATTCCGCCGACCATGAAGGAGCGCTGCCCGACCGAAAAGGTGCCGAGCACCTGCAGGCCCATCGCGGCGCCGATGAACCATGGTGCGGCGAGTTCGACGGTGGATCGGACGTTCTCGAACCCGAACCGCTGCGCCACCGCGGCCCCCAGCTTCCGGTCGTACACGCGCAGCACGAGGGGAACGTCGGGCCGCACGACGTGCGGCATCACCCGCGGCCCCAGCATCTCGCGCAACACGATGCCGGTCTCGATGTTCACCATGTCGTCCTGTGTCAGCACCGCCACCGCGCGGGCGTGCTCGACGCGGGCGGCCTCCAGCGTCTTGCGCAGCGTGGCGTCGCCGAAGATCACCGGCACGTCGAGGTCGGCGGCCGTCGACAGGAAGCGGTTGTTCTCGTCACGCTCGATGACGGCCACGTCGTATCCGGCCGACCTCAGGTCGGCGACCACCCGGCTGCCGAACGAGCCGAGCCCGACGACGATGACGTGGTTGCGCAGATGGCGGGCCCGGCGGCGTCCGACCGAGTGGGCGAATCGTCGCGATATCAGCAGGTCGGCGATGAATGCGACCAGGAGCGCCGTGGTCGTCACGCCCGCGAACATCAACATGATGCTGTAGAGCCGCAGCCAGGTGGGCTGCTGAAGGAAGCTGAAGTCGCCGTACCCCACGGTCGCGATCGTCTCGGTGCTGAAGTACAACGCGTCGAGCCACGTCATCTTCGGATTCGGCTGGTAGCAGAAGCGCAGGACCACCGTCGACCCGAGCAGCAAGCACGCCGCGGCCACCAGGGCCCGCCCGAACATCGGGTTGACGTCGTCACGCAGCGCGCGCACGCCGTCGAGTGTCCGCCGCAGCCGGGGCAGGCGGTAGCGCGTCACGGTGGGGCGCGGGACCTTGATGCCGCGGGCGGCCAGTTCGTCCGCGGTGCCGATCATCGCGGTCCAGTCACCGGCGTGCACCGCCAAATCACGGCCGGGGCACGACACCACCTCGCCCGGGGTCGCGCAGTCCTCGCCATGGATGACCGCCACCGGTGCCAGGTCACCGTAGATTTCACGCAGCGTCGCGCTGTACGGCGCCTCGGCGCCCGAGACGACGAACTCGATGCCCGCCGCCTCGAACGGGTGCACGGTGTGCGCCAGGCAGGCCTCGACGACCGACGGCGCCGCAAGGTCGGCGACGTCCAGGATCGCTCCGGGGCGCTTGTCGGCGGCCATCGCCGTCCGCAACACGTCGTTGCCCAGCCGCGCCACCACCCGCACCCGCGGGTTGACTTTCCTTGCCAGCAACGCGATTTCGAGATTCGTCGCGTCGTCGTCACCGACGCAGATCACCGCGCGGGCGCGGGCGACTTCCGCGTGTTCGAGTTCGCCGGCGGTCCTGAGCTTGACGATGTGCACGCCGGCGTTGTTGAGCTCCTCGACGATCGTGGTCGCCAGCGCGTCGTCACCGCTGACGATGATGTGACCGCGCATGGTTACGCACCCTTCCGGGCGTACGGCATACCCACCTCTGAGACGTTGGCGTTCGTTCCTATGACTATCGGGCACCGTGCCGTTTCATGCCAGCGCGACACCGGACGCGCCAGCGGCGAGGTGAATTGCCACGAGGCCCTGCGAGGGATTCGATAGCGGTATGACGCCGCCGGAACTGCCCGGGCCGCTCGCCGCCTTGACCCGGCTCATCTCGGAACGCATCGCCGCGGCCGACTTCGCCGGGGCGTTGCCGCTGATGAACGAGCTGGTTGCCGTCTGCCGCCCGATCTTGGGGGAGCGTCACCCCAACGTCTTGGACATGAAGCTCGCGCTGGTGCACCTGCAGCTCCAAATGGGCGACCAGGCCGGCGCCTATGCCGCCCTCGAGCAGCTGGTGCCCGAGCTCGAGCAGCTGCTCGGCCGCGATCACATCACCACGTTGACCGCACGCCACATGTTCGCGGACCGGCCCCAGCGCGAGGCGCGGGCCGCGCTGGCCGAGTGGTCACAACTGCTGGCCGACGAAGAACGGGTGCTGGGGCCCGAGCATCCCACCGCGCTCACGTCCAGGGACCGGGTGGCGCAGAAGCGCAAGGAGCTCGGGGACTATGCGGGCGCCATCGCCGAGGGCGAGCGGGTCCTCGAGGCCCGCCGCCGGGTGCTCGGCGAACACCACGAGGACACGCTGGGTATGCGCATGGCGCTGGCGCAATGGCACGGCGAATCGGTCGACGGTCCCGGCGCGGTGGCCGAGCTCGAGTCGCTGGTCGAGGTGATGCGCGAAAAGCTGGGCGATGACCACCGCCACACGCTGATCGCTCGGCACACCATCGCGCTGTGGGAGCCCGAACCGGACGACTGCCGCGACAAGGTCGCCACCTGGCAAGCCCTGGTCGACGACGAAGCGCGGGTCTTCGGCGACGACAATCCCATCACCGTCGCCGCCCGTGAGGAACTGGCCAAGTGGCGCGACCGCGCGGAGGAATACCGGTGGGTGACCGAGACCCGTGATCGGGTCGAAGGGGCCATCAAGCGCCGTCTGCGTGCCAAACATCAAGCCACGCAGCGATTTTCAGACGAGGAATACCTGCGGTGCTGGCTTGCCGAGCGCGGCGCCCAATTTCCGGTATGGGCAGGCCATTACGGCGGCGACGCCGTCTGGGACTTCTCCCCGGAGTCCCTGGACGCGTTGGAAGAGCTCGTCATCCAGAAGGGCGCGACCCCAGAGCAGCTCCTCGACGAGGAGCGGAATGCGCCGTTCGTCGATGGCGCCGTGTGGTATCTCGGGGAGGTGCTGCGCCGCGGACGGTCCCTGCCGTGGCAATACACCCGCGGTGACGCGGCAGATCCCACCGTCGGCTACGTCGACGTGTTCGAAGCCCTCACCCGGGTGTTGCACTCCGTCGACCGCGGTGCCCTGCGCCGCACGTACGACCGCTTCACGGCAGCCCAGTGATACTGGGTTGGTGCCTTTCATCGAATGCGTCGCGTCCCGCGAGATCTACCGGAGCCAGTGGATGGTGCTCCGCGAAGACGACATCCGTCGCCCTGACGGCAGCCCCGGCATTTACGGGGTGGTGGACAAACCCGACTATGCGCTGGTGATGCCGTTCGACGGTCACCGCTTCCGGCTCGTCGAGCAGTTCCGGTACCCGCTCGGGGAGCGGCGGTGGGAGTTCCCGCAAGGCACCGCCCCCGGCCTGACGCACACCGAGCCTGCCGAGTTGGCCGAGCGTGAGCTGCGCGAGGAGACCGGCTTGAGCGCGACGTCGTTCGAGGTGCTGGGCCGGCTCGATGTCGCTCCGGGCATGAGCAGCCAGCGCGGCTGGGTGTTCCTGGCGACCGGGATCGTCGAGGAGGGGGAACCGGACCTCGAGCACGAGGAACAGGACCTGCGCAGCGCCTGGTTCGACCGCGACGACGTCGAGCAGATGATCCGGTCCGGGGTGATCGCCGACGCGCAGTCGATCGCCGCCTACGGCCTGTTTCTGCTGCGGCGAGCATGAACGATGCGGGGACCCGCCGGGTCCCCGCATCGTGGTGTCAGGTTTCAGGCCGAGGTGACGTACTGCGGGCAGTAGGCCGAAGCGGCGTCGACGGCGAACGTCTTGGAGCCCTTGGCGCTCAGGCCGGTCGCCTGGGCCACCGCGTTGATGACCTCCTTGCTCGAGTGACCCTGGTCGAGGGCGTTGCACACGGCGTGCGCGTCCTTGACCGCGACCGAGGCGCTCGGCGGGGTGATGCCATCGGCGGCCAGCTGGGCGAGGAACGCGTCGTCGACCGAGCTCGCGCCCGCGGTGCCGGCGAGGCCGAGCGCGGCCAGGCCCAGGGCGGCGGTGCCGACGACGGAGGCGGTGAAACGGCGAGTGAACATCGGGGTCTCCTAGTGCTGATTTGGGTTTCTCGTGGACGCTGGGTGCGTTGATCACAGAATCAGCACGGGGGCTTAACGGGTTCTCAACGAATTCTTGGTGGGCCGTCGGGGGCGCGTCGTTGAGCCCGCACCATGGACCCGATGTCTTCCCGATGGCGGTTTCGCGGCGTCGCGGCGTTCGCCGCCGTCGCCGCGGCGGTCCAGCCCCTGCCCGCGATTCCCGTGCACGCCGCGCTGCCGTCGTGGAGTGGGAAGTATTCGCTGGTCAGGTACGCCGTCAACAAGTCAGGCACCAGTGCGGCGGCGGCCCAATCCGAACCCACATTCAGCGCCGACTATGTCTTCGTCACCGCCTGCTCGCGCAAGTGCGTGGCCACCGCCACCAACGGCCCCGTCCCCAAGAACCCGACCCTGCCCCAGCCCTCGCACTACACCTGGGACGGGGCTCGATGGGTCGAGCGCTTCGACTTCCAATGGGATTGCTACATGGGTGACGGCGTCCCCAAGGTGTGGGCACCCGCGCGGTCGTGGGCGTTCTACACGCCACAGCCGGACGGATCTTTGCGCGGCACCTGGCATACCGACATCAACGGCGGTCCCTGCGGCGGAAGCGTCGAAATGCCGGTGGCGGCGTTTGCCGCCGGTCCCGCATGAATGTCGTTGTCGCCCAGGATCACTGCTGCGGCGCGGGCGTCATCGAGGCGATGTAGTAAATTTCGTGCCCGGTCGGGTACCCGCCACCGTTGGTGGCGATATGAACGTGGTCGTAGTGATTGAGTGTCTCCGAACCGAGGTCGGCGGTCCAGCTTCCTCCACCAACGCCCGGGTAGATCTTCTGCCGCCAGATCACGTGGTTGATTCCCCAGCGTTTGGCGTTCGCCAGGGCGTAGCCGGCGATCTGGTTGCCCAGCTCGATGCCTTCGGGGCTGGCGTGGTTCGGGATCATGACATCGATCGCCAGCCCGTTGGGATGCCACGGCAAAGCGTCCTCCCGGTATCCGCCGATGGTGGTGATCTGCGGAAACAGCACGCTGATGGCGCGCTCCGCCCAGATCGTCTTGACCTGCAGCCTGTCCTCGGACCCGATGCCGTGGGGCAGCGCGACCTGGAATTGCTGGCCGGCGGCGGGCGGCGCGTTTGCGGTCAGCATCTCCACTTCCGCCGGTGTCGCGGTGTGCGGGGCGTTGGCCAGTGCGCTGGGCGCCGCATCGGCCGGTCCGGCGGCCACGCTGGTGGCGGCCGCCGGCGGCGGGGCGGGCGCGGAGGGTCGCGGCTTCGCGCCCTGGGCGTAGACCATGCCGGCCGACAGGACGAGCGAGGCCACGATCGCCAGCCAACGACTCCGGCCGTTGGCTAACACATTCACGCCCACGACCAGCAGCTTAATGTCGCGGGCGACACCCGTGGGGCGTTTTCGACGGGTTATTCGGGTCGGGCGAATACGCCCCACGCCATGCTCCGTCGCGTCACAATGACACCCATGTCCGGCCAGACCTTCGCCGATGCCAACGCCTTCCACCGGGTGATGCGCCGCTTCGCCTCCACGACGGTGGGCGTGGCGCTGCTGCGCCCCACGGCGCACCACCTGGACCGGTTCATCACCAAGGTCAGCGGCGGCAGAAGCAGCTTCGCCGGCGTCGCAACCGGCATCCCCGTGGTCATGCTCACCACCACCGGCGCCAAATCCCGCGAGCCCCGCACCGTCGCCGTGTATGGGATCCCCCATCCAGATGGCCTGGCCCTCATCGCATCCAACTTCGGCGGCGCCAAGCATCCCGCCTGGTATCACAACCTGAAGGCCCACCCCGAGGCGACGGTGACTATCGGCCGCGACACCTGGCATACGACGGCGCGGCTCGCCACGCCGGGCGAGCGCGACGAGATCTGGGCGAAGGGCCTCGAGCTGTATCCCGGCTGGCGCAAGTACGAGGTGCGGGCAGGCAAGCGGCATATCGAGGCGTTCGTCCTGCCGCGGAACTGAACGACGATAGGCGCTGTCGCACAGAGTCGTTCGCGCTTCGCCGCCTAATCCGTATCGCCCAGGTACGCGTCGGCCCAGGCGCCGACGATTCGCCCGGCCCGGTGAGCCTGGCCGCGCGCGGTGAGGAAGTGATCCGAGCCCTCGAGCGAGACGAAACTGCGCGGGTGCCGGGCCAAGCGGAAGATCTCGCTGGCGTTCTCGATGCCGACCGTGTTGTCGGTGGGCGAGTGCAGGATGAGCAGCGGCAGGCGCAAGCCCTTGATCTTGTCGCGCAGGTGGGCCCGCCGCACGTCCTCGACGAACGCCCGCTTGAGCGTCAGCGTGCGCCCGCCGACCATCCATTCGGCGCTGCCCTCGGTCAGGCAGCGGTCGACGACTGCGTCGTAATGCTTTTCGACGTGGCTCGGGTCGACCGGCGCCGCGACCGTCACCACCGACCGCACTCCCGGCGACTGCCGGGCCGCGGCGAGCACCGCGGCGCCGCCCCACGAGTGCCCGATCAGGATGTCGGCCGGCGTTCCGCGGCCGGTCATGAATTCGCACGCCCTGGCGATGTCGTCGACCTTGACGGTGAACGACCCGTCGCCCCAGTCGCCCTCGGACCCGCCGAGGCCCAGCGCGTCGAAGCGCAGCATGCCGATGCCGTCGGTGGCCAGTTGCTTGCAGATCCGCGCCGCGGCGGGCGAGTCCTTGCCGAGCGTGAAGCCATGGGCGAACACGCCCCAGCCCCGCACCGTCCCGTCGGGCACTTCGATGACGCCGGCCAGTTGCGCGCCCGTCGAGCCCTGAAATGTGACGCGTTCGCCCATGCTGACGATCTAACCCGCCCGGGCCGGCGGTCGTAAGGCCGACCTACCTGCGAGAAGGTTTGTGTCCCCGGCGGGAACAATAACTGCGGAATCGAGCCACGTGTTCGCAGTTCAGAGGCATATTGCGGGTGAGCGTGCCGGATCGCTCACGGCCGAAACGAAAGCCGTTGTGCGACAACCGCGTACAACTCACCCCCTGCGGGCGACGTCTTGGCTCAGGATCTGGGGCCAGGTCTCGACATCGGCCGGGGTGTGCGCCACGGTGAGCGTTGACCGCGGCATCAGTGCGGCAAGCGATTCCGCTGTCGACATCGGATGCGCCGGGTCGCCGACCCAGGCCAGAATCGTCGTCGGCACATCGATTCGTGCGACCGCTTCGCGAGCGGGCAGGTCGCTGAGAGCCGCGCCCCGAAACAGTGACGGCAGCAGCGCGTCGGCCACATCGGGAACTGTTTCGGGCGCGCTGACCGTGGCCGGCGGCGGAGTCGCCCCACGCGCCGACGCGATGAATGCCCCGACTCCCTCGGTTTCGATAAATTCGGCCGCAACCCGGTAGATCTCGGCCTGCGCGGGCCGGGTTTCCCACGCGGTGGCCGGCACCATGAGCGTGAGGCCGGCGAAGCGGTCCGGCTCGCGGGCGGCCGCGTGCAGCAGTGTGCCGGCACCCATGGAGGGGCCCACTCCGTGCACCCGTTCGCCGGGAAACCATTTGTCGAGTAGCTGCAGGAGATCCTCGGCAAGGCTTTCCCATCGGTAATCCTCCGGGACCTTGCGCCCGGTCGACTTGCCATGGCCGCGTGCGTCGTACCGCAGCAGTCGGGTCCCGCTCAGGCCCCTGCCGAGGTCGAGATTGAGCACCCGGTCACGCGCGCGGCTGGAGGTAAGTCCATGCAGTTGAACTACCGGATGACCACCTTCATCGCTCAGTTCAACCGCAAGCTCCGCTCCAGGAACCACGAAAGTGGACATCACGCAACTCTTCTCACGACCGGACGGCTCGCCCCGGAGCCGACCGCGCAGACCGAGCATTCAGGCTAACCGGGGCGTTAAGGTACCGCCATGCGGCTGACCAACGTCGCGCACCTGCGGCTACCCTTTGGACGACTCTGGGGCTACGACGTCTCGGTGTCTGACCTCGGCCGCCGGCTCCCGGTGTCCTTCGACCAGCGCATACACGTTGGTGCCGGCGCACGACCCGGCTCCTGGATGGCTCTGTCCATTCGGTTGCCGGCGGGGGTCAGCCGCCAATCGTTGGCCGATGCGTGGCTGGCCGTGATCGCCCGCCACGGCACCCTGCGAACGGCATTCACACCCGGGGCGGACGGCGATCCGCAACTGCATGAGATCGATATTCACCCAGGCCAGTGGGTAGAGCACGAGATCGCTGCGGGCCAGGCGGTCAACGACGCACTGCGAGTGGTTCTCAATGCGACGTGCTCGCCCTATCAGCGGCCCTCACATCGATTGTGTGTGCTGGAGACTGCCGCCGGATTGACGGTGGTGATCGCCGCCGACCACGCCCACGTGGACATGTGGTCAATGCTGGTGATTGCGCGGGACCTGTTGTCGATGCTCGCCGACGCCCGGATCGGACGTATGCCGTCGCCGCAACCGCCGCCGGCATTTGTCGTGCACACGCAGGCATTGCTGGACCTTCCCGCGGCACCGGAACGCGTGCGCGCGCGATGGGCACAAATCATCAGCGACAGCGGTGGGGTGATGCCACGGTTTCCGCTGCCGTTGGGTGAGTCCGGGCCGCATCCGGAACGCGTTGAAGTGCGTGACGTGTTCGATGTCGATGACGGCGCCGCGTTCGCCGCGCAGGCACGCGACGACGGTGTCTCGACGCTGGCACTCGCCGTGGTCGCCATGACCGCGGTGACCCGCGAGTTGGCCGGGGCGCCGCTGCGCGCGGTCTTCCCCGTGCATAGCCGATTTGAAGACAAATGGCACGACTCGGTGGGCTGGTTCATCACCAATTCGGTCCTGGAGTCGGCGGTTGCCGAGCCCCACGCCGCGGCCACCGCCGTCAAAGAGGCCGTGCAGCTTGGTTCCTGGCCGCTGGCCGACGTACTGGCTCCGTGGGGTGGAATGCCCATCGCGCCAGGCATGTTCGCGATTTCCTGGCTGGACCAAAGCAGACTTCCGGTGCGCATCGACTCGGTCGGACTCGACGCCCAGTATGTGAGCGCGAGCGTTGACACCGACGGCGTCATGCTCTGGTTCATCCAGGACGAGTCCGGGCTACATCTGCGATGCCGCTACCCGGATACCGCGGAGGCACGAACCAACGTGGGGGCGTGGCTGGACCTGTTGGTGGCGCGCCTACAGGCACTGGCGCAGTCCTCGGTTCGGGGACTGCTGCGGGTGGCGGGCCGCACATATCGTGTGCAGCGCGCGACGCGCGAACACGTGGGGGTGATCGCCCAGCTGCTCTCCGACGACGAATTCGGTCAGGAACGCGAAGCCGCCGAACTCGAACGCTACGAGGCGGCCTACGACATCGTCGTTCGCGACCGATCCAACTACCTCGGCGTCGTCATGAACGGTTCCGACATGGTCGTCGCGACCGTGCAATTGACGATCATTCCCGGTCTTTCCCGCGGCGGCGCCACCCGGCTGCAGATCGAGGGATTACGGGTCGCCAAAGCCGAACGCGCACAGGGTCTTGGTACTGCACTCGTCGAGTGGGCACACAACTACGGCCGAGCGCACGGCGCACAGCTGGCGCAGGTGACCACAGACGAGGCTCGCGAACGGGCTCGGGCGTTCTATCGCCGGCTCGGGTACCACGCCGCCCACGTCGGGCTGAAACGCACCATCTGAGTCCGGTTTATCCGCGGTCAACGTTTCAGCGTGCGTGATGGCGTAGTCCCCGATTGTCTGTGCACCAGTCATTTCCGTTTCGCGGCGGTGTACGTGCCGTCGGCGCGGGCGGCGCTGTTCTGGAATCTGGAAGGCGTCAAGACCATCCATATCTACGACAGCAGCGCGGCGGTATTTCCCAAACCGGCAGCTGCTCAACGCCAACCGGTGACCTGGCACCGCTGGCCACCCGGCCGGCGCTGACCCCGTAAGGCCTAGGGCGCGACCGAATATCGCGGCGAGGGGCCGGGGGATCCGACGAGCAGGCTCGCGACGTCCGCGAGCGGCCGGGGCCGGGCAACCAGCTCCCCCCAGGGAAACCGATCGTGCGTCGCCCGCAGAAAGCTCAGCGCCGCACTGAGGTGCCGTGGCTCGTAATTGTGCACGCCGAAGATCGACAGCTGCCGGCGAACCACGTGTTCGGGGTCGAGCGCGATGGCGGCGTCGGGGGCGACCGAACCGGCGAGGACGGCGACGCCCTGACTGTCCAGCGCGGCCAATCCGGCCTGCAAGGCCGTCGATGAGCCGGAGAACTCCAGCAAGACGTCGCAGCTGTCCACGTCGGGTGCCGATGCCGCCTCGTCGGTCGCGCCGAATTGCCTTGCCAGTTGCCTTCTTTCGGCGCTGGGATCGACCGCCGTGACCACGGAAGCGCCGGCCGAGGCCGCCGCCGCGACAGCGCTGAGTCCGAGCATGCCGACCCCTACGACGATGACCCGCCTGCCGGTCAGCGGCCCCGCGCGGTCGATCACCGCCGTGACCGTGGCCGTCGCGCAGGCGGCGGGAGCGGCGACGGCGTCACTGAGGTCGTCGCCGACGACCGCGATCGCCAAGTTGCCGGGTAGGAAGACATATTCGGCATAGGAGCCGGACAACGCCCAACCCGAGTCGAGCGCTTCGTGCCCGGCCTTGCGGACAGTGCGGCATTTGGCGGTCACTCCGGCGCGGCAGCGGTCACAGGTTTGGCAGGGCAGCGTGACCGACCAGATGACGCGTTGCCCGGGGTGTAGGCGCTGGCCGTCCACGTCGCACCTGCCCGCTTGTCCGACGGCGACGATCTCACCGACGGCCTCGTGGCCGAGAATCGACGGGCACGGTTGTGCACGACGGCCGCTGACGGTGTGCCGGTCGCTGCCGCACACGGTGGCCAGGCGCACCCGGACGAGGACGTCGGCCGGTCCCAGCGGCGGCACCGCCACGCGCTCGACGGCGATCCGGTCGCCGCCCCGCCATACCGCCGCGGCGGTGGCGTCGATCCGTCGGTCGACGGCTGTGCCGGTCATGGAGCGCTCATCGCCACCGGGCGCACGCCGAGCAGGCCGGGTAGATCGGCCACCGACGGCAGCAGGTGGGTGTGCCGGTGGGCACCGAGTTCGTTGGCGTCGCTGGCTCCCGAGAGGACGCCCACCACCAGCGCGGCACCGGAGTTGGTGCCGGCTTGGAGGTCGCGGGGGGTATCACCGGCAACCAGGACGCGCGCCACATCGGTCACGCCCAGCCGTTCCATGGCGCGAAAGATCATGTAGGGCGCGGGGCGCCCGGCGGCCACATCGCTGCCGCAGACGACGGTGTCCGCCACCGCGTCGTCCATCCATCCGAGCGCCGACAGCAGCGATTCGACGATGATGCGGTCGAATCCCGTTGTCAGTGCGACCTTTACGCCGCGCCCGCGTAACGTGGACAGCGCCTCCAGGACCCCCGGCAGCGGGCGCGGCGGGTGATCGGCGTAGGCCGTGCTGAGCCGGGCCTGGAAATCGTTGACCACCACTTCCAGCTCGCCCGTGCTCGGGGGCGTTCCGGAGCGGGAGGCGAGCAGTTCACGCAGGGCTTCGTGCTTCGAGGCGCCGTGCCAGCGGGTGATTTCGGCCTCCGACGGTGCTGCCCCGTGGGCTCGCGCGGTCTCGGCGAGCACGCGGTAGACCTGCTGACCGTCGTCGATCGTGGTGCCCGCCATGTCCAGGACCACGATTTCGGGCGCGAAGATCGTCATGAACTCGGCTCCTCAGGGCTTGGCGTTGCGGCTCAGGGCGCAGCGCGCGTCAAGGGTGTTTTCGAGGGTGAAGCTGACCAGTCCCGGCAGGTACCGGTCGTCGTGGTATTCGAGGACTTCGCCGTCCGGGCTGCGGGTGGTTCGCTGCTGACGCAGCAACGGAACCCCCTGAGGCACACCGAGGTGCCGCGCGTCCAGCGCGTCGGCGGCCACCGCGTCGATCACATGGGAGGCCCGGGCGAACTGCACGCCCTGTGAAAGCAGGTACGCCCACAGGGATCCCGAATCGCAGTCGAAGTCGAACAGGCGCCTGCCGACGTGCTCGACGAACACCGCTCGCTCGAGCATCGCGGGCTCGTCGTCGAGGTAGCGCAGCCGCAACACCTCGACGACCGGGGCGTCGATGTCGACGTGCAGCACCGAGGCGGCGTGCTGGTCGGCCCGCCGCAGCGCCAGCTCCAGGGTCCGCTGCCCGGGCGTGCGGCCGATCGAGTGCGCCCACGCCGAATACGACAGCAGCGTGTCGAAGGGCTGTCCGGTCGCGGCGGAACAGACCACCGGCGGTTTGCCGCGCCCGCCGGCGATTACGCCCTCGGCGCGCAGGGTGGCCAGCGCCTGGCGCACCGGTCCGCGCGACGCGTTCCACTGTTGGCACAGCCGAGACTCCGACGGAAGCGGCGCACCGACGACCAATTCACCGAGCCGGATCTGTTCCCTCAGGCTGTCGGCGATGACCTCATGCAATGCGATTGCCACGACTTGACTATACATGTGTGTCCGGGGCTCCGACCTGCGAATCAGTCTGTCGGTTAAGAGAATATGAACATCCGCTGCCCAATCCGTTCCTGCGTTGACAGCTACTGAACCGCTGCCGGAGGGTCCTTGTAATGACAAGTCGGCGCCCTTGGAATCGGAGCTCCCATGACTGACGTCGCCAACAACCAGAGCGTCGGAAAGTCCATCGACGACGCCCAACTCGGCGTCTTCCACTTCAAGGCCGCGGCGACCGCCGGTGCGGGGTTCTTCACCGACTCCTACGACCTGAACGTCATCGGCTCAGTGACGCTGCTGGCCGCACCGCAATTCCACCTCGGCGGCGGTCAGATCTCGATGCTGACAAGCTCGACGCTGCTAGCGGTCGCAGTGGGCGCAATGGTGTTCGGCCGGCTCGGCGACCTCTTCGGCCGCCGGCGCGTCTACGGGCTCGAAGCCGTGCTGATGATCATCGGAGCCCTGGTGTCGGCATTCGCCCCGAACTTCACGGTGTTGTTGGTCGGCCGGCTCATTCTCGGCGTGGGCATCGGCGGCGACTACCCGGCCAGCGGCGTCATCATGACCGAGTACGCCAACGCGCGAAATCGTGGCCAGCTCGTCGGCCTGACGTTCCTGTTCTACGTGTTCGGTCAGGTCTGTGCCTATCTCGTCAGCCTGCTGGTCCTCGCGGTCGGTGTCGACAACGGTCTGGCCTGGCGAGTGATCCTCGGGCTGGGCGTGCTGCCGTCGGTGCTGGTTCTCTACCAGCGTCGCCACATGCCGGAGTCGCCCCGTTGGACGGCCGAGCATGGCGACGAGCGGCAGGCGCGCCATGACTTCGAGAAGTTCGCCGGAGCGGGCAACGAAACGTTTACGGCAGCAACGGTTTCCAAGGCTTCGATCGGTGGGCTGCGCTTGGCGTCGACGAATCGCAAGGTGCTCATCACTCTGCTGGGCACCGCCGGAAGCTGGTTCTTCTTCAACGTCGCGGTGTACGGCAACTCGGTGAGTCAGCCGCTGTTGATCAAGACCATCAGCCCGCACGGCTCCACGTTGTCCAACATCGCGCTCAACGCCGTGCTCGTTGTCTGCTTCAGCCTGGTCGGCGCCATCGCCGGGCTCTTCGTTCTCGACCGATGGCCCCGGCGTCGACTCCAAATCGTCGGCTTCACGCTATGTGCGTCGGCCATGCTGTTGATCACCGTGGTGCCGAGCCTGAGCAGCGCCGTCCTGCCCTTCGGGATCGTCTTCGGACTCTCTCTGTTCGGCATCGCGTTCGGTCCGAACTACACCACCATGCTGTTGGCCGCCGAGTCGTACCCGACCACCTTCCGCAGCAGCCTGCACGGCCTGTCGTCGGGCGTCGCCAAGGTGGGCGCATTCGGGGGAGCGCTGGTGGTGCCGCTCGTCCTCGCGTCTTCGGGGCTACGGGCCGTGACGCTGCTGGCGTTCGGTTGCTACATCGCGGCGATCGCGACGACATTCTTGCTGCCGGAACCCCGTGGCCGCGCGCTCGACGAGGTCAGCGACCGGTTGAGGCCCAGGCCTTCGGCGAACGCCACTTCGCGACAACGGCTCTCGCCGGAGCCGCTCACCGCATGACGTGTGAGGAGAACCGCATACCGCCTGGCTTGTGCCCACTGTGGGACCCGTTCGCAAGCGCGCTGTTCGAGGGGGTGCCCCCGGCAGGATTCGAACCTGCGGCCTTCTGCTCCGGAGGCAGACGCTCTATCCCCTGAGCTACGGGGGCGCATGGAGATCATGATGCGCCAGGTGGGCCCAGACAGACTAACGCATCGCGGTGACCGCTCGACCACCGCAATGGATTCGGGGCGCGGGCACCTCAGCCAATAGGATGGACGCTTGTGACCCCCGCTGACCTCGCTGAGCTGCTCAGGAGCACCGCTTCCGCGGTGCTGGCCGAGCGCGGGCTGGACGCTGCCGCCCTGCCGGCGACGGTCACGGTGGAGCGGCCCCGCAACCCCGAGCACGGCGACTACGCCAGCAACCTGGCGCTTCAGCTGGGCAAGAAGGTCGGCGCCAACCCCCGCGAGTTGGCCGGCTGGTTGGCCGAGGCGCTGTCACGGGCCGACGGAGTCGCCTCGGCGGAGGTGGCCGGGCCGGGCTTCATCAACCTGCGCCTCGAGGCGTCGGCGCAGGCGGTGGTCGTCAACAACGTCATCGACGCCGGCGACACCTTCGGCCATTCCGACCTGCTGGCCGGCCACAAGATCAACCTGGAGTTCGTCTCGGCCAACCCCACCGGGCCCATCCACATCGGCGGCACCCGCTGGGCCGCCGTCGGCGACGCGCTGGGCCGGTTGTTGAGCACCCAGGGCGCCGCCGTCGAGCGCGAGTACTACTTCAACGACCACGGCGCCCAGATCGACCGTTTCGCCAACTCGCTGATCGCCGCCGCCAAGGGCGAACCGACGCCCGAGGACGGCTACGCCGGCGCCTACATCAACGACATCGCCGCGCAGGTGCTGGGCAAGGCGCCCGACGCGCTGAGCCTGCCCGCCGCCGAGATGCACGAGACGTTCCGCGAGATCGGTGTCGACCTGATGTTCACTCACATCAAGGAGTCGCTGCACGAGTTCGGCACCGACTTCGACGTCTACACCCACGAAGACTCGATGCACACCAGCGGCCGCGTCGACCAGGCCATCGCCCGGCTGCGCGAGACCGGCAACATCTATGAGAAGGATGGCGCAACCTGGTTGCGCACCAGCGCCTTTGGCGACGACAAAGACCGCGTCGTGATCAAGAGCGACGGCAAGCCGGCCTACATCGCGGGTGACATCGCCTACTACCTGGACAAGCGGCAGCGCGGCTTCGACCTGTGCATCTACATGCTCGGCGCCGACCACCACGGCTACATCGCCCGGCTCAAGGCCGTGGCCGCCGCGTTCGGTGACGACCCGGCCCACGTCGAGGTGCTGATCGGGCAGATGGTCAACCTGGTCCGCGACGGCGCGCCCGTCCGGATGAGCAAGCGGGCCGGAACTGTGATCACCCTCGACGACCTGGTGGACGCGATCGGCGTCGACGCGGCGCGCTACAGCCTGATCCGCTCCTCGGTCGACACGCCGATCGACATCGACCTGGCACTGTGGTCGTCGGCGTCGAACGAAAACCCGGTCTATTACGTGCAATACGCGCACGCCCGGCTGTCGGCGCTGGCCCGCAACGCCGCGGAGCTGGGCCTGGTCCCCGACACCGGGCACCTCGAGTTGCTGAGCCACGACAAGGAGGGGACGCTGCTGCGCAGCATCGGGGACTTCCCCCGCGTGCTCAAAACGGCTGCGTCCCTGCGGGAGCCGCACCGGGTGTGCCGTTACCTGGAAGACCTGGCCGGCGACTACCACCGGTTCTACGATTCGTGCCGGGTGTTGCCCCAGGGGGACGAGCAGCCCACCGACCTGCACACCGCGCGGCTCGCGCTGTGCCAGGCCACCCGCCAGGTCATCGCCAACGGGCTGACGATCCTCGGCGTCACCGCTCCGGAGCGAATGTGAACGTGCACCCCGCCGGTCCTCGGCACGCCGAAGAAACCCGGCACCCCGATAGCACGCCGCGGCCGCAGTCGCCCGACGAGCTGCTTCGGCTCGCGCCGAATGTGTGGCCGCGCAACATTCTTCGCGGTGACAACGGAATAGCCAGCATCGCGGGGATCCCGGTCACCCAGCTCGCCCAGGAGTACGGCACCCCGCTGTTCGTCATCGACGAGGACGACTTCCGGTCTCGCTGCCGCGAACTCGCGACGGCCTTCGGCGGCGGCCAGAACGTGTGTTACGCCGCCAAGGCCTTCCTGTGCACCGAGATCGCCCGCTGGGTCGACGAGGAAGGCCTGTCGCTCGACGTGTCCACCGGCGGCGAGCTCGCCATCGCGCTGCACGCCGACTTTCCGCCCGAGCGGATCACGTTCCACGGCAACAACAAATCCGCCGCGGAACTCACGGCGGCGGTCAAAGCCGGTGTCGGGCATGTCGTCCTGGACTCGATGACCGAAATCGAGCGCCTCGACGCCATCGCGGCCGACGCCGGCATCGTTCAGGACGTCTACGTCCGCCTCACCGTCGGGGTCGAAGCGCACACGCACGAATTCATCTCCACCGCACACGAAGACCAGAAGTTCGGGTTGTCGGTGGCCAGCGGCGCGGCGATGGCCGCGGTGCGCCGGGTGTTCGCCACCGACCACCTGCGCCTGGTGGGCCTGCACAGCCACATCGGTTCGCAGATCTTCGACGTCGACGGCTTCGAGGTCGCCGCGCACCGCGTCATCGGGCTGCTGCACCAAATCGTCGACGAATTCGGCGTCGACAAGACAGGTCAGATCTCGACCGTCGATCTCGGTGGGGGGCTGGGGATTTCCTACGTGGGCACCGACGACCCGCCGCCGGTGGCCGACCTGGCGGCCAAGCTGGCGGACATCGTCGGCAACGAGTCGGCGGCCGTGGGATTGCCCACCCCGCGACTGGTGGTCGAGCCCGGACGCGCCATCGCCGGGCCGGGCACCATCACGCTGTACGAGGTGGGCACCGTCAAGGATGTCGACGTGAGCAGCACGGCCCAGCGCCGCTATGTCAGCGTCGACGGCGGCATGAGCGACAACATCCGCACGGCCCTGTACGACGCGCAGTACGACGCCCGGCTGGTCTCACGCGCCAGCGACGCACCGGCGACGCTGGCGCGGATCGTCGGAAAGCACTGCGAGAGCGGCGACATCGTCGTCCGCGACGCGTGGGTGCCCGACGATCTGCAGCCCGGTGACCTGCTCGGGATCGCCGCGACCGGCGCGTACTGCTATTCGCTGTCGAGCCGCTACAACATGATCTGCCGTCCGGCGGTGGTGGCGGTGCGTGCGGGCCGGTCCCGCCTGATCCTGCGCCGCGAGACGGTCGACGATCTGCTGAGTCTGGAAGTGAGGTGAACGGTGCCCCGTGACGAAAAGCCTGTGGGCGTAGCGGTGCTCGGGTTGGGCAACGTCGGAAGCGAAGTTGTCCGCATCATCGAGGGCAGCGCCGACGATCTCGCGGCTCGTGTCGGCGCGCCCCTGGTGTTGCGCGGCGTCGGAGTCCGGCGGGTCGCCGCCGACCGCGGCCTCGAAATACAGGTCGACGTGGGCGTTTTCGGCGGCCTGCGCCAGCTCCCCGGTGGAGGTCGCCAGCAGCGCCTTGTTCGCGGTGACGACCGACTTGCCGTGCTCGAGCGCGCGCAGGATGGCCTTTCGCGCCGGTTCCACCGGCCCCATCAACTCCACGACGATGTCGACGTCTTCGCGGGAGACGAGCTCCTCGACGTTGTCGGTGAGCAGCTCGATCGGAACGCCGCGGTCGGCGGCGACCCGCCGGACTCCGACGCCGCGCAACACCAGGGGCGCGCCGACACGAGCCGCGAGATCCC
>NZ_LZIX01000203.1:0-16147 GCF_001666955.1 Mycobacterium sp. E735
GAGCTGCTCCAGCAGCGGGACCGCCACCCGCCGGGTGGTGCCCAGCGCGCGGCGCGCGTCGCTGACGGTGAACGGCTACGGCCCGCCGCCGGGATACGGCCCGCCGCCCGGGTACGGCCCGCCGCCCGGGTACGGCCCGCCGCCCGGGTACGGCCCGCCGCCCGGGTACGGCCCGCCGGCGTGGCAATCCGGCCCCCGTGTTCCGGCAGCGGTCAAACCCGGCATCATCCCGTTGCGGCCACTCACCCTGGGTGACATCTTCAACGGCGCGGTCGGTTACGTCCGCGCCAATCCGAAGGCCACGCTGGGGCTGACGACCGTCGTGGTGGTGGTCATTCAGATCGTGACGAAACTCGCCGTGTACGGGCCGCTGGCGGCCTACGGCAGGTTGAGCACCGACCACGCGAAGGAACTGACCACCGGGGTCATCGGCGCCTGGTTGACGTCGATGAGCGCCGGCGTCCTGGTCGCCTGGCTAGGCGGCATGCTGTTGTCCGGGATGCTCACGGTCATCGTCGGGCGGGCGGTGTTCGGCTCGCCGATCACCATCGGCGAGACGTGGGCCAGGATCCGTGGGCGCCTGCTGCCCCTGTTCGGTCTGGCCCTGCTGGAGGGGGCCGCCCTGGCGGTCGTCGCCGGGCTGGTGATCGTGGTCATCGCGGTGCTGGCGGCCATCGGCAACGCCGCGGCGGCGCGGTCACCGTGTTCCGCGTTGTTTGCGGGCGGGCCCGTCGTTCGTCATGGGCTCCATCCTGTCGGTGGTCCGGGCATTTCTCAATCATGGCCAGGCGGTCGGCGCGTAGCGTCTCTGGCATGGCCGAACTCAAATCCAGGCTGCGCGCCGACCTGACCGACGCGATGAAGAGCAAGGACAAGCTGCGCACGGCGACCCTGCGCCTACTGCTCGCCGCGATCCAAACCGAGGAAGTCTCCGGCAAACAGGCCAGGGACCTCTCCGACGACGAGGTGATCAAGGTGCTGGCACGGGAATCCCGCAAGCGGGCCGAATCGGCGGAGATCTACACGCAGAACGGCCGCGGGGAGCTCGCCGCCAACGAGCACGCCGAGGCGCGGATCATCGACGAATATCTGCCGACGCCGCTCACCGAGGCCGAACTGGCCGACGTCGCCGACACGGCGATCGCCCAGGTCGCCGAGGACATCGGCGAGCGCCCGAGCATGAAGCAGATGGGCCTGGTGATGAAGGCGGCCACCGCGATCGCGGCCGGCAAGGCCGACGGAGCCCGATTGTCGGCGGCGGTCAAGGAGCGGCTGTAGCCAGCACCACCCGGGTGCCGTCCGGGGCCCGCCTGGTCACGCGGCGGGCGTCGAGCTGCTCCAGCAGCGGGACCGCCACCCGCCGGGTGGTGCCCAGCGCGCGGCGCGCGTCGCTGACGGTGAACGGCTGCGGCAGCCCGGCGAGGATGCCCGTCGCCCGCTCCAGCGCGCCGGCCCCCAGCACGACGCCGTCGGCGATCCGGGCCAGCCGCCCGGCGCGCACCGCCGCGGCCAGTTCCCGGGGCCCGAGCTTGAGCTCGGCCAGTTCGTCGGCGTCCGGTGCCCGAAAGGGCTCGGCGGCCAGCCACTCCTCGACGGTCCGAACGGCCTTGTCCACGCGGGCCGGCAGGCCCGCACCCGGCGAACGAACCACCCCGTCGGCCACCTGCAGTCCGGTGCCCTCAAGCAGCGTCGGCAACAGTTCGGCCGCGGGCACCCCGGCCTGCTGCCGCAGCGTCTCCAGCGGCATCCCCGCCGCGACGTCGTGGTCGTCCGCCCAGAGCCGAACCGCCGCGGTCGCACGCTCGCGCCGCCCGGCCCACCACTCGGGATCCACCACCCAGTCGCCCACCCGCTGACCGACCGGCGGCAGGCCCATCGCCCGAAGTTCGGTCGCCCGCGCGCAGGCGGGCGGGCGAGCCCGGCCGGTCGCCAGCTCCGCCGCCCGCTCCCGCGCGGCGCCCCGACGACGCAGCGCAGGCGGCCGGACGTCGAGCACTTCGATCCCCGCCGCGATCCGGTGTTCGCCCGCGTCGCGCAACAGCCCGACATCCCCCACGCGCAGCGCCAGGGGCCTCGCCAGCCGCAGCCGGGCCGAGCCCGCCCCCAGCGGACGAACCTGCACCGGCACGGCCGCGGACCCCACGTGCAGCACCAGCTGCCGGTGCAGCGCCCCCGCCGACCGCAACCCGACGTCAATCTCCGTCGCATCGAGCCATACGCCCGGCGTCCGGACGGTGTCGCCGCGACCGATGTGCTGGCGGTCGACTCCGCGCAGGTTCAGCGCGACGCGCGCCACCGGCCCGACCGCCGCCTGGTCGCGGCCCAGCGATTGCACCCCGCGAACCGTCACCCGCTCACCGGCGTGCTCCAGCTCGTCGCCGACCCGTACCGTGCCGGCGGCCAGGGTGCCGGTCACGACGGTGCCCGCGCCCCGGACGGTGAAGCTCCGGTCCACCCACAGCCGCACGTCGGCGTCCGGGTCCGGGACCGGCAGCCGGTCGGTGAGCGCCAGCAGCTCCGCGCGAACCCGCTCCAGGTCGGTGCCGAGCGCGACGGGAGCGTCGGCAAGCGAGGTGGCGGAGAGTTTCTCGCGCGCCTGCTCGATGGCCCGGCCGGGGTCGGCGAGGTCGGCCTTGGTGATCACCAGCAGCCCGTGGCGGACCCCGAGGGCGTGCAGCGCGGCGAGGTGCTCGTCGGACTGTGGCATCCAGCCCTCGGTGGCGGCGACGACGAACACGACCGCCGGCACCGCGCCGACGCCGGCGAGCATGTTCGCCACGAACCGTTCGTGCCCGGGCACGTCGACGAACGCCAGCTGCCGGCCGCCGATCTCGGTCCACGCGAAGCCGAGGTCGATGGTCAGGCCGCGACGCCGCTCCTCGGCCAGCCGGTCCGGCCACATGCCGGTGAGCCGGTGCAGCAGGGTCGACTTGCCGTGGTCGACGTGCCCGGCGGTGGCTAGGACGAACATGCCCGCACCGCCGCGGCCAGCAGCGCGTCGTCCTCGGGCGCAACCGTGCGCAGGTCGAGCAGGCAGCGGCCCGCCTCCAGCCGCCCGACGACGGGTGGGCTGGCGGCGCGCAGGGCGGCGGCGTACGACTCGGGCAGGCTCACGGCGGCGCTGGGCAGCCGCACGTCCGGGGCCCCGCCGCCGCCGACGGCCGCGACGCAATCCACCGCCTCGGCGCCCGGCAGCGCGGCGGCCAAAGTCGCGGCGCGGGCCCGCAATCCGCTCAGGTCGGCGACCAACGCCTCGGCCACCGGCGGGGGCGGGCCGGTCAGGGTGGCTTCCAGCGCGGCGAGGGTGAGTTTGTCGACGCGCAGCGCGCGTGCCGCCGGGTGGCGGCGCAGCCGCTCGATGAGCTCGGCGTCGCCCAGCAGCAGGCCGGCCTGCGGGCCGCCGAGGAGTTTGTCGCCGCTCGCGGTGACCAGGTCGGCGCCGTCGCGCAGCGTCGACGTGGCGTCGGGCTCGTCGGGCAGGACGGGGTGTGGGGACAGCAGCCCGGAGCCGATGTCGACCACCAGGGGCACACCCAGCTTCGCCAACTCCGCGACGGACACCGCCGAGGTGAACCCGGTGACGTGGAAGTTGGACGGGTGCACCTTCAGGACGAAGCCGGTCTGCGGCCCGATCGCCTCCGCGTAATCGCGCAGGCTGGTGCGGTTGGTGGTGCCGACCTCGCGCAGCCGCGATCCGGCGCTGGCCAGTAGCTCGGGGATGCGGAACCCGTCGCCGATCTCGACCAGCTCGCCGCGGCTGAGCACGATCTCCTTGCCGGGCGCCAGCGTCAAGGCCGTCAGCAGCAGCGCGGCGGCATTGTTGTTCACTACGTGCACGCCGCCGGCGGTGGGCACCGCCCGCGCCAGCGCGGCCAGGGCGGCCCGCCCCCGACGGCCGCGGCGGCCGGTGGCCAGGTCCAGCTCGACGTCCGTGGTCCCGGCCGCGGCGACCACCGCGTCGACGGCGGCCCGCGACAGCGGCGCCCGGCCCAGATTCGTGTGCACCACCACTCCGGTGGCATTGATGACGGGCCGCAGGCTCGACGCGGTGCTGGGAAGTGCCGCGATGGCGTGCTCGGCGACGCGCTCGGGCTCGATCTCCCCGGCGCGCGCCCGCCGCTGCGCCTCGGCGATCACGGACTTGACCAGGGCGCGGCCCAACACCCGCTGCGCTTCGGCCAGGCGCGGATCGGCCAGCAGTGTGTCGGTGCCCGGCACCCGCCGGCGCGGGTCGCTCATGCCTGGCTCGGAGAAGTATGGCGGAGGCGGACGGGAATCGAACCCGCCAGCGGCAGCGTCTGCCGTTCGACGGTTTTGAAGACCGCGCCGGTCACCAGACCGGACACGCCTCCTCGGACCATAGGGACAAGTATGGACGCGTGACTTATCGACTGACCCAGTACGCCCACGGTGGCGGGTGTGCCTGCAAGATCCCGCCCGGTGAGCTGGAGGACATCGTGCGCGGGCTGGGGGTGAGCGCGCCGCGCGATCCGGTCGGTGAGTTGCTGGTGGGTCTGGACCACGGCGACGACGCCGCGGCGGTGCGCATCGAGCGCGACACGGCCCTGATCGCGACGACCGACTTCTTCACGCCGGTGGTGGACGACGCCTACGACTGGGGACGCATCGCCGCCACCAACGCGCTGTCGGACGTCTACGCGATGGGCGGGCGTCCGGTGGTGGCGGTCAACCTGCTGGGCTGGCCGCGCGACGTGCTGCCGTTCGAGCTGGCGGCCGAGACGCTGCGCGGCGGGTTGGACGTCTGCGGCCTGGCCGGCTGCCACCTCGCCGGCGGGCACAGCGTCGACGACCCGGAGCCGAAGTACGGCCTGGCCGTCACCGGGATCGCGGACCCGAAGCGGTTGCTGCGCAACGATTCCGGCAAGCCCGGCACGCCGCTGTCACTGACCAAGCCGCTCGGCGTCGGGGTGCTCAACAGCAGGCACAAGGCCACCGGCGAACGCTTCGAGCAAGCGATCGAGGTGATGACCACGCTGAACGCCGACGCATCCGCGGCGGCGCTGGCGGCCGGCATCGAATGCGCCACGGACATCACGGGTTTCGGGTTGCTCGGACACCTGCACAAGCTGGCGCGGGCGAGCGGGGTGACGGCCATCGTCGATTCCGCGGCGGTGCCCTATCTGGACGGGGCGCGGGAGGCCCTGGCGGCGGGGTACGTCAGCGGCGGCACGCGACGCAACCTCGACTGGGTGGCCCCGCACGTCGACTTGTCCGGGGTCGGCGAGGAGGACGCCCTGCTGCTGGCCGACGCCCAGACGTCGGGCGGGCTGCTGATCGCCGGTGAGATTCCGGGCGCGACCGTGATCGGTGAGCTGGTGCCCCGCGGCGAGCACACGATCGTGGTTCGTTGAGCCGGCGGGGTTTCATGCGCGCGCACTAGGGTAGAGGCCATGGCTATGCGCAAGCTTTTCCTGGAGTGGCCCGTCGTGCGTCAGCTGCGGTCGGGGGACAAGCTCGGCCGCGGGTCGGCGGTCACCTCGAAACGGACCCGCGCCGTCACGCCGCGCACGACGACGGCCGACCGGGTGGTGCAAAGCATCTGTCCGTACTGCGCGGTCGGCTGCGGGCAGCGGGTGTATGTCAAGGACGAGCGGGTGGTGCAGATCGAGGGCGACCCGGATTCGCCGATCTCGCGAGGCCGCCTGTGCCCCAAAGGCGCTGCCAGCGAGCAGCTGGTGAACTCGCCGGGCCGGCAGCTGCACGTGCTCTACCGCGCGCCGCGGGCGACCGAATGGCGGCCGCTGGACCTAGACACCGCCATCGACATGGTGGCCGACCGCTTCGTCGAGGCCCGCCGCCACGCCTGGCAGGACATCGACAAGAAAGGCCATCCGCTGCGGCGCACCATGAAAATCGCCGCACTTGGCGGCGCGACACTGGACAACGAAGAGAACTACCTCATCAAAAAGCTCTTCACCGCCGCCGGTGCCATTCAGATCGAGAACCAAGCTCGTATTTGACACAGCTCCACGGTTCCCGGTCTGGGGACCTCCTTCGGGCGCGGTGGCGCCACCCAAACACTGCAAGACATGGCCAACGCCGACTGCATCGTCATCCAGGGCTCCAACATGGCCGAGTGTCATCCCGTCGGGTTCCAATGGGTCGAGGAGGCGAAAGCGCGCGGCGCCAAAGTGATTCACGTCGACCCGCGCTTCACCCGGACGTCGGCGGTCTCCGACAAGCACATTCCGATCCGGGCCGGCTCGGACGTGGTGCTGCTCGGCGCACTGATCAACCACGTCATATCTCGCGATCTGTGGTTCAAAGACTACGTCGTCGCGTACACCAACGCGGCCACCCTGATCAACGAAAATTACCGGGACACAGAGGATTTGAACGGCCTATTCTCCGGCTACGATCCGGAGACGGGGCAGTACGACACATCGACCTGGGCCTACGCCGGTCAAGAAGAGGACGAACGCCATCAAGAGCACGGCGCCAGCGCGTCCGCTCGCGCTGCCGGCGATGCGCACGGTAGCGGCGGCCCACCCCTGCCGCACGCTCGCGTGCAGCGCGACGAGACCCTGCAGCACCCCCGCACGGTGTTTCAGATCGTCAAGCGACATTACGCGCGCTACACGCCGGAGATGGTGCGTGACGTGTGCGGCATCAGCACTGAGGACTTCGACTACCTGGCTCGCTCCATCGTCGAAAACTCCGGGCGCGAGCGCACCACCTGCTTCGCGTACGCCGTCGGCTGGACCCAGCACACGCTCGGCGCCCAGTTCATCCGCACCGCGACAATCCTGCAGCTGCTGCTCGGTAACGTCGGTCGCCCGGGGGGCGGCATCATGGCGCTGCGCGGGCACGCCACGATCCAAGGGTCGACCGACATTCCGACGTTGTTCAACCTGCTGCCCGGCTACCTCTCGATGCCCAAGGCCGGTGTGCACGACACCTTCCGGGACTACATCGAAGCTGTCGGACCGAAGAACCAGAAAGGTTTCTGGGCCGACGCGGACACCTACATCGTCAGCCTGCTCAAGGCGTGGTGGGGTGACGCCGCCCGCGCCGACAACGACTGGGCCTACGACTACCTGCCGCGGCTCTCCGGCCCGCATGGCACCTACCAAACGGTCATGTCGATGCTCGACGACGAGGTCGACGGCTACTTCCTGCTCGGCCAGAATCCGGCCGTCGGATCCGCGCACGGCCGCCTCCAGCGCATGGGCATGTCGCACCTGAAGTGGTTGGTGGTCCGCGATCTCAACATGATCGAGTCGGCCACATTCTGGAAGGACGGTCCGGAGATCGCCTCGGGCGAGCTGAAGACCGAGGACATCGAGACCGAGGTGTTCTTCTTCCCCGCGGCTACGCACGTCGAGAAGGCCGGCTCGTTCACCCAGACCCAACGCCTGGTGCAGTGGCGGCACAAGGCGGTCGAGCCGCCCGGCGACTGCCAGAGCGAGTTGCAGTTCTTCGTCGAGCTGGGCAAGCGAATCCGCCAGCGGCTGGCCGGCTCCACGGACGCGCGCGACCGCCCCCTGCTGGATCTGACCTGGGACTATCCCACCGACGAGCACGGCGAGCCCGACCCCACCGCGGTGCTGGCCGAGATCAGCGGCTGTTACCTGAGCGGCCCCAAGGCCGGCCAGCCCGTGCCGGGGTATACCGAACTGGGTGCCGACGGATCGACGTCGTGCGGATGCTGGATCTATTCGGGCGTGTACGCCGAGGGGGTCAACCAGGCCGCCCGCCGAGCGCCGCTGGGTGGTCCGAGCCCGAGCCAGTCGGAGTGGGGGTGGGCCTGGCCGGCCGACCGCCGCATCCTCTACAACCGGGCCTCGGCCGACCCCGACGGTAAACCGTGGAGCGAGCGCAAGCGCTACATCTGGTGGGACCAGGAAAAGCAGCGGTGGGTAGGCAACGACGTGCCCGACTTCGTGGCGGACCGGCCACCGGGCAGCCGGCCCGATCCCGACGTCGGCGGGCCCGACGCGCTCGCCGGGGATGACCCGTTCATCATGCAGGCCGACGGCAAGGCGTGGCTGTTCGCGCCGAAGGGAATGGTGGACGGGCCGCTGCCCACGCACTACGAACCGCAGGAGTCGCCCGTTACCAACGCGCTCTACCCCCAGCAGCGCAACCCGTCGCGAATCACGTTCCCGCGCAAGGAAAATCTGAGCGCACCGAGCGACGGGGAGCCCGGATCCGATGTGTATCCTTACGTGTTCACTACCTACCGGCTCACCGAGCATCACACCGCGGGCGGGATGAGCCGGTGGCTGCCCTATCTGTCGGAGCTGCAACCGGAGATGTTCTGCGAGGTCTCGCCGGAGTTGGCGGCCGAACGTGGCTTGGAGCCGTACGGGTGGGCCACCATCATCTCGCCCCGGGCGGCGATCGAGGCTCGGGTGCTGGTCACCAAACGCGTTGCCCCGCTGGTAATCAACGGCCACACAGTGCACCAGATCGGGCTCCCGTATCACTGGGGCGTCGGTGGCGACGCCGTGGTGAGCGGGGACGCGGCCAACGACCTGCTCGGAGTGACGCTCGACCCGAACGTGCAGATTCAGGAGTCCAAAGCCGGTTCGTGTGACATCCGGCCCGGGCGGCGGCCGCGCGGCGAGGACTTGCTGCGCCTGGTTGCCGACTATCAGTCGCGTTCGGGGGCCACCACCGAGACCGGCAACGTGCGGATCAGCGACGGCGTCTGGGAAGGAGGAGCCGATGGGTCAGCTGAGCGGACCGACCGACCCGACGAGTAACGCCGGCTGGGCGGAACCCAGACCGCGCAAGGGATTCTTCACCGACACCTCGATCTGCATCGGCTGCAAGGCCTGCGAGGTCGCGTGCAAGGAGTGGAACCGTAACCCGCGCGACGGCGACCTGGAGCTGCTGGGGTCGTCCTATGACAACACCGGAGCGCTGGGCGCCAGCACCTGGCGGCACGTGGCGTTCATCGAGCAGGGCCGCGATCGGATCGAGGAGGCGCGCGAATCCGGCCGCGCCCTAACAGATTTGGGTATGCCCGCCGTCCCCGGGCCTCCGGACACCAGCCCACCGGATACCCCGGAATTCCGCTGGCTGATGTCGTCGGACGTGTGCAAGCACTGCACGCACGCCGGCTGCCTGGACGTGTGCCCGACCGGCGCGTTGTTCCGCACCGAATTCGGCACCGTCGTCGTGCAGGACGACGTCTGCAACGGGTGCGGCACCTGCGTGGCCGGATGCCCGTTCGGCGTGGTGGAGCGTCGCAGCGACGGCACGTATGCGACGCCCGCGACCAGGCCCGATCGTCCCGCCGAGAAGTTCGTCACCGGGGTCGCCCAGAAGTGCACGCTGTGTTACGACCGCCTGGTCGAAGACCAGATCCCCGCCTGCGCCCAGACCTGCCCCACCACGTCGATCAAGTTCGGCGACCACGACGATCTGGTGATCGAGGCCCGAGAACGGGTCACGCGGCTGCACGCCCAGGGCCAGACCGAGGCGCGCCTCTACGGCGCCAACGAGCACGACGGAGTGGGTGGCACCGGCTCGATCTTCCTGTTGCTCGACGAGCCGGAGGTCTACGGCCTGCCGCCCGACCCGCGCGTGTGCACGGCCGACCTGCCGCAGATGTTCAAGAGGGCGTGCGTCGCCGCCGCGGGGATGTTCGCCGCCGCAGCGCTCGCCTTCTGGAAGGACCGGTGAAAAACCCATGAGCACTTCGGAATTCGACAGCCTGCGGCCCCCGGAACCCGCGGGCGGCAAGCGCCGCAAGGGCAGGCGGGTGGGCCGCCGGGGCGGTGGCGACGGCTCGCGCGAGATGCCGATGGTCCCCGAGGTCGAATTCAGTTCGTACTACGGGCGTCCGGTGGTCAAGCCCGCGCCGTGGGGGCACGAAGTCGCCGCCTACCTGTTCCTGGGCGGGGTCGCGGGAGGTTCGGGCCTGCTCGCGGCAGGCGCCCAGCTCACCGGCCGGGACACGTTGCGCCGCAACACAAGGCTGTCCGCCCTGATCGCGGTGATGCTGGGCGCGGTCGCGCTGGTGAAGGACCTGGGCCGTCCCGAGCGCTTCGTCAACATGCTGCGCACGGTCAAGCTGACCTCGCCGATGAGCATCGGGTCGTGGATCCTCAGCTTGTTCGGCGCCGGCATCGGTGTCGCCGCCGTTTCCGAGGTCGACCGGATGACCGGCGAGCGAATCCCGTTGGGCCCGTTGCGGCCCGTTCTGCGCGCCGTCGAGGGGCCGGCCGGATTGGAAGCCGCCGTGTTCTCGCCGCCGCTCGCCGTCTACACCGCGGTGCTGCTCACCGACACCGCCACCCCGACGTGGAACGCCGCCTACCGGGACCTGCCGTTCGTGTTCGTCAGCTCGGCGAGCCTGGCCGCGTCGGGATTGGCGATGATCACCACCCCGGTCGCCGAGGCCGGCCCGGCCCGCACGCTGGCCGTCATCGGCGCGATCGGTGACCTGATCTCCGCGCGGTTCACGGAATACCGGATGGACCCGGTGACCAGGGAACCGCTGCACCGCGGCAGGCCCGGCCGGCTGTTGGCCTGGAGCGAACGACTGGCCGCCGCGGGCGGTTTGGGCGCATTGCTTGGCGGCGGACATCGCGGCGTCGCCGCCCTGTCCGGCGTGGCGTTGTTGTCGGCGTCCGCGATGCTGCGGTTCGGTTTCTTCGAGGCGGGCCTGGAGTCGACGCGCGACCCGCGGTACACGATCGAACCGCAGAGGCGCCGGCTGGAGGCGCGTCGGGCGGCCGGCGTCACGGGGGACTCGATCACCACCGCGGGTTAACCGGCGGCCGTGCCCGCGAGCGCGGAGCGGCGTAACGCCAGGGCGGTTACCGGGCCGAATTTCAGCCCCGGCGTTACGCGGGCGAGTGTCTGGGTATCCCCACAGCTATGACGAAATTTGGCTACACTCTGATGACCGAGCAGAGTGGGCCCAAAGACCTTGTACGGCAGGCTGTTTCAGCCGAGGAGCGCGGTTTCGACTTCGAGGTCTGCAGCGACCACTTCACCCCCTGGCTGACCTCGCAAGGGCATGCGCCCAACGCATGGGCGGTGCTGGGCGCGGTGGCGCACGCCACCGAACGGGTGGACCTCTACACCTACGTGACCTGCCCGACGATGCGCTATCACCCGGCCGTGGTCGCCCAGCAGGCCGCCACCGTGCAGATCCTGTCCGACGGCCGGTTCACCCTGGGCCTGGGCAGCGGCGAGAACCTCAACGAGCACATCGTGGGCAGGGGCTGGCCGACCGTCGAGCGCAGGCAGGACATGCTGCGCGAGGCCATCAAGATCATCCGCGAATTGTTCGGCGGCCAGCTGGTGAACTTCAGTGGCGAACACTTCCACGTCGACTCCGCGCGCCTGTGGGACGTGCCCGAGGTCCCGGTCGCCATCGCGGTGGCGTTGTCCGGCGACAAGGGCATCGAGAGATTCGCCAGGCTGGCCGATCACTTCATCGCGGTCGAGCCCGACGGGGAGCTCGTCGACGCCTGGCATGCCGCGCGCCAGGCCGCCAATCTCGCCGGCGGCGGCCGCGTGGTCGGTCAGATCCCGGTGTGCTGGGACCCCGACCGCGACACCGCCATCGAACGCGCTCACGACCAGTTCCGCTGGTTCGCCGGCGGATGGAAGGTCAACGCCGATCTCCCCACGCCGGCCGGTTTTGCCGGCGCGACCCAGTTCGTCCGTCCCGAAGACGTCGCGGAGTCCATTCCCTGCGGGCCGGACCTCGATGCGATCGTCGAGGCCGTCCGGCCCTACTGGGAGGCCGGGTTCACCGACGTGGCCCTCGTCCAGGTCGGCGGCGAATCGCAAGACCTTTTTCTGAAAGAGGCCGCCGAACCTTTGCTTGCCGCGCTGCGTGACGCGGCGAAGTAATCCCACGTTTGGTCGGTATCTGCCCGGGTATCCGGCTCCCATCGTGCGCGCCCGGCCGTATGTGTTTGTGTGCGGCGCGAACACCGGCAAGCAGCGCCGGGTGCCCGTTGACCTGCAAAGCAGCTGTCTTGCAGCAACTTTGCCCGAGATGAGTTCGCCGCAAGGCAGAAAGAGCTGACGATGGGCGATCGATCCGCCAATACCACCTCCGCGTTGGTCAAGGCGCTCGGGTGCGCCAGTTTCGCGCTGGGCTTGAGCGAGTTGGTGGTCCCCGAAAAGGTTGCTGCCCTCGCCGGGGTCGACGACACGGCCCGGTCGCGCCCGGTCATCCGCGCGCTGGGCGCGCGGGAGTGCGGCCATGGGGTGGCGCTGCTGGGCGGTCCCCAAAAGATGGTCTGGACCCGGGTGGTCGGCGACGTGCTGGATATGGCGCTGCTGGTGGCCGGGGTGGCCGCCCGCGGCCCGGGGCGGCGACGGCAGGGCGCCATCTCGGCCGTGGTGCTCGCCGGCATCGGCGGGCTGGACCTCTACACGGCGCTGCGCACGGTCGACGGTGGCGGCCGGCACGTGAATGGATCCCGACACCGCACCTTGCGCGCCGCGGTCACCGTGCGGCGCACGCCCGAGGAGGTGTACCGCTTCTGGCGGGACCTGGAAAACCTGCCCAGCTTCATGCACCACCTGAAGGCGGTCACGCCGACCACCGACGGGCAGTCGCATTGGATAGCCAACGCCCCGGCCGGCCGGTCGGTCCAGTGGGACGCGCAGATCACCGAGGACGACACCAACAAGCGGATCGCCTGGCAGTCGCTGCCCGGCTCGGTGATCGAGAACGGCGGCAGCGTCGAATTCACACCCACCGCCACCGGCGACGGCACCGAAATTCGCGTCAGGATCGGCTACCACATCCCGGGCGGCCTGTTCGGCAAGGCGGCGGCGAGCCTGTTCGGCGAGTCCCCCGAGCAGCAGGTCAACGACGACCTTCGCCGCTTCAAGCAAATCCTCGAGACCGGGCAGGTGCTGCGTTCGGACGGGTCCCCGGAGGGCACTGCGTCGGGCCGCCAGATGCATCAGCAACCGGCGCAACCGAACAAGGGAGCCAGCGTATGAAGGCCACCGTCTGGGCGGGCCGCAACAGCGTCCAAGTGGAGTCGGTCCCCGACCCGACGATTCTGAACGATCGCGACGCCATCGTGCGCATCACCTCGACGGCGATCTGCGGTTCGGACCTGCACCTGTACGACGGCTACATCCCCACCGTGAAGCACGGCGACGTGCTCGGGCACGAATTCATGGGCGAGGTGGTCGAAGTCGGCAAGAGCGTCAACAACCTGGCCGTCGGCGACCGGGTAGTGGTCCCGTTCCCGATCGCGTGCGGGGCGTGCTCCGCCTGCCAACGTAGCCTCTACTCCCTGTGCGAGAACTCCAACCCCAACGCCGGCATCGCCGAGAAATTCATGGGCCACTCGCCGGCGGGGCTGTTCGGCTATTCGCACATGCTGGGCGGTTTCGCCGGCGGCCAAGCCGAATACGCACGGGTGCCCTTCGCCGACGTCGGGCCGCTGAAGGTCGAAGACGACCTGACCGACGAGCAGGTGCTGTTCCTGTCGGACATCCTGCCGACGGGCTACATGGGTGCGGAGATGTGTGACATCACCCCCGGTGACATCGTGGCGGTGTGGGGCGCCGGCCCGGTCGGCCTGTTCGCGATCATGAGCGCGTACCTGCTCGGTGCCTCGAAAGTCATTGTCGTCGATCGGGTTCCGTATCGCCTCGAGCTCGCACAGAAGATCGGCGCCGTACCGGTCAACTTCGCCGAGACGTCGGTGCTCGAGGAATTGCGCGACCTGACCGCCGGTCGGGGACCCGACCACTGCATCGACGCTGCCGGGATGGAAGCGCGCAGCGGATCCACTCCGGTCGATGCCTACGACCGTGTCAAGCAGGCGGCTCGCCTGGAAACCGAACGGCCGCATGCCATCCGGGAAGCGGCGATGAGCTGCCGCAACGGCGGCACCCTTTCGATCATCGGGGTGTACGGCGGCCTCATGGACAAGTTCCCCATCGGGGCGGTGATGAACCGGTCGCTGACCATCAAAACCGGCCAGTGTCACGTCCACCGCTACATGCGCCCGCTGCTGGAGCGTATTCGCAACGGCGACATCGATCCGACCATTGTCGTCAGCCACCATATGACTCTCGACCAGGCTCCCCATGGCTACGAAATCTTCAAGAACAAAGAGGACCGCTGCACCAAAGTGATTCTCAATCCGACGTAATGCATAGTCCGGAATAGAGGGGAATAACCATGGCAAATGAATTGCAAGGGAAGAAGGTCGCGATTCTGGCGGCGGACGGCGTGGAGAAGGTCGAACTCGAACAACCCCGCGCCGCCCTGAAAGAGGCTGGTGCCGAAGTCGAACTTCTTTCGCTGAAGACCGGAGAAATCCAGGCGCGCAACCACGACCTCGAGCCGGCGGGAACCTTCAGCGTTGACCGCGCGGTGTCGGACGCCTCCGCATCCGAATTCGACGGCCTGGTGCTTCCGGGTGGCACGGTGAATCCGGACAAGCTCCGGATGGACAGCTCCGCGGTCTCCTTCGTGCGTGACTTCGTCGCCTCCGGAAAACCTGTCGCCGCAATTTGTCACGGCCCGTGGACCCTGGTGGAAGCCGGTGTGGCGGAGGGCCGGACGCTCACGTCGTACCCGTCCATTCGCACCGACCTGCGCAACGCGGGCGCGAACGTGGTTGACGAGGAGGTCGTCGTCGACGGCAATTTGATCTCGAGTCGCTCACCGTCGGACTTGCCGGCCTTCTGCGCGACCATTGTCAAGCAATTCGCGCATGCGCCCACTGGTTAGCCGAAAATGGCCTTTCCCCAAACCGTTTGAAGGCAACGGTTTGCGGGCATTACACAGGCCAAGCAGTGATCGCCGCGGCGATCCGTCGAAAGGCCAAAGTTGACCACAACGTATCCAGGACCCGCTGTCTCGGCTGCTTCGAACGTGTATCAGCCCCAGGACGATTCCCGATTACTGGTGAATGTGATGCGACAAAGCGCGCTCATTCCGGGGCGGCGCGTTCTGGACCTGTGTACTGGCAGCGGATTCGTCGCGATCGCCGCGGCCGAGATGGGCGGCGCCGACGTGACGGCCTTCGACATCTGCCCACACGCCGTGGGTTGCTCTCGCAACAACGCGGCCGCCGTCGGCGTGAATGTGGATGTGCGCAAGGGCACGTGGAGCGACGCGCTCGACTGCGCGCCGTTCGACGTTGTCGTGTCCAACCCGCCGTACGTGCCGACCCCGCCGAATGGCGACACCGAGTACATCAGCCCCAGCGCAGGCCCATCGTGGGCCTGGAATGCCGGCCCGGATGGCCGGATGGTGTTGGATCCGCTGTGCGAGGCGGCGCCGAAACTGTTGTGCGACGGAGGCTCCCTGCTGCTCGTGCACTCGGCGCTGGCCGGCGTTCAGCAATCCCTGGATTCCCTCAAGTGGGCGGGCATGGATGCGAGAGTCGTTGCGTCCGAGCGGATACCGTTCGGTCCGGTGATGATGGCGCGGGCGGCCTGGCTGGAGAGCGTCGGCCTGATCCCGCGCGGACTCCGGCACGAGGAACTGATCGTGATCCGGGCGGACAAACGATGAGCGCCACCCGGGTACAGGTGGTTGCCGGCGGGCCGGTGCTGGTGTCCGGTCCGGTGCGCATCGAGATGCCGAACGGCGAGGTCGTGGAATCCGACAGGTTCATGGTGGCGATCTGCACCTGTCGGCGCAGCGAGAAGTATCCTCTGTGCGACACCAGCCATCGCCGATGCCGAAACCTGGCGCGCCGGACCGCTAGTCCAGCGACCGCCGCAACGACGTCCGACCCTGCTGCCACGACGCCATAACCGCTTCTGCCAAACGATCTTCGACCGCGGCGTGCGCGCGGATCCCGAACACGATGTCGCGATCGAGCTGCGGCTCCCGGGCGACCAGGTCCCCGACCACGTCGATGCGAACGACGTGCTCGTGGACCGCATCCGCCTCGACGTGCTCGGCATAGAACTCGACGCAAGACGCCGGTGCGCCCATGCGCCGCAGCGCCTGCACCATGCGGCGGGATCCCGGCGGCGAGGTGATCTCCGTGGACGCGAAGTGCCCGATCGCGGCGCCACGCAACTCGCGATGTAGCCCGAACAGTGACATCAGGTTGACCGCCGCCAGCGCTTCGGCGGGGACGGCGTCCACGTAGGCCAGGTACGTGGCGTCCAGGTGCGCCGCCGTCATCAAATCGGCGAAAAGCTGCTGATGCAGCCG
>NZ_LZIX01000204.1:0-2165 GCF_001666955.1 Mycobacterium sp. E735
CGACGTCGCCCCGCAGCGCCAGCACCTGCGACCGCAGTTGCGGTGCGGAGGTGGTGTGGGGATCGACGGGCGTACCGAGGCGTACCTCCATCGGGCCGGGCATGAAGCTTCCGTCCTTCGGCAGGACGTCGGCAGTCCCCACGATCGCTACCGGAACGATCGGCACGCCGCAGTCTCGTGCCAGACGTACTGCGCCGAAACGAAATTCGTTAATCACGCCGTCTGTCGATCGCGTTCCCTCGGGGTAGATGACGACGGTCCGTCCCGCGCGAAGCGCGGGGCCGGCGGCCGCGAGCAGCGCGTCGTAGTTGCCGTCGCCCGAGCGTCGCACCGGCAGTATCCCGATCAGCGAGGTCGCGATGAAGCGTCGCACCGGCACGTCGAACCAGTAGTCGGCCGCCGCGCCGAAGACAGGACGAGCTGCGGACGGCAGCGCCGCCACCAGCACCGCGGTGTCCGCGTGGGAGGCGTGGTTGGCGACGACGACACAGCCGCCCTTGGCGTTCCAACGCCCGGTCACCGTCAGCCCGCCCGAGACGGCACACACCGTCCGCCAGAGCCGGTGCCGAAGCACGCTCGCAATCCGGCCGGTGGTCATGCCGCCACCAGCGCCATGGGCAGCGTGACGGCATTGGAGAGGTGAGCCGCGGTAACCGGTTGCGTGATCGCATCAAAGTGCTCGAACAGCGCGACAGGCACAGTCGCTTCGATCTGCAGATCGCGGGGAACGAAGTCCGGCACGCGCTGCGCCTTCAGTTCGCGATGCGCGGCCCGCAACCGCAGAATGGTCGTGAGCAGTGATCCGTTCACCAACTGCACCAGCAGGACGGGCATGATCACGGGGAATGCGGTGGCCAGCACCAGGAACAGGCAGCGTTCGGTCTTGCCGAGCGGTCCGCCGTTCCGCCGCGTGAGGCCTGCAGCGGCAACGGCCAGCGATGCGAAGGTCGGCAGTGTGGCGGCCAGCGCCGCCAGCAGGACCTGAAGCACCGGCCAGGACAGCCAGTTCAGTCCGGGGCCGTGCTGCCGCGCCGCCCAGACCGCCAGGCCGCCGAAGGCGAGCAGATCGGCGGCGCGGTCGCCGACTTCGTTGACGACGAAGCCCCATGGCCGGCTCACCCCACGAGCTCGGGCGACCGCCCCGTCGAGGTTCGCGCCCGCCAGGCGCATCACCATCAAGACCGCCGCCAGCGGCCACCATCCGAACGCGATGGCAGTTCCCGCAGCGCCCGCCGCCGCGACACCCGCCGCGGTGAAGACGTCGGGAGACACTCGACGAGCCACCGCGATGTGGACGATCGGGGCCAGCCTCTTGGTGAACCACGGCTTCAATGCGTAGAGGCCGGCCACGCGAGTTTTACGAGAAGTCGAAGGGGCTGCGTGATGGATAGCGACGTTGGTGTTGATGGCCGGCTCCTTTCGTTTCGTGCCGAGTCCTACAGGGGACGCGCCACCTGGTGGCGGCGCGTGCGACAAGTAAATGGAGGCGCACGGACTACCGATCCCAATTCGTTGACGTGCCGTCACCAAAATGAGGCGATCACCTCATGCGCGGCCGTGGGCGCCGCCGCAAGACTTGGGTCACCGCGTGACATCGCCACCGATCGACGAGGGGAAACCGTGACGACTCCTGGACCACACCCGCGCCCGCGTCGCCTCATCGCCGGTGCTGTCATGGCCGCGGTCGCCGCGTTCGCGTCGGCGTTCCTGGCGGCCCCGCCCGCCGCGGCATTCACCTACCCCGACCCGATCTGTAATGGGATGGCCTGCAGCTACCAGTGGTGTCCCGGCATGCCGCTACCGATGGCGTCGGCGGGGACGCCCAACTGGGACATGAATGCCTGGCACCGGTTCATGATCGGACAGATTTCCGCCAACTCGCCGGCGTGGGTGACCAACGGAGGGCTCAACCGCCAGGTCAGTCCGATGGTCATCGAGGGTGACCCGGGACCCTGCCCGGGCTGCGTGAGCTGATCGCCGGTTGCCGGCGCGTTCCGGTCGCCTTCCGAGTCCGCTATCGGTTGCCTCGGTGATTCGGTCCCCGGGTGCCATTCAATTCACCGGTGCCCCCAGTCGGACTCGAACCGACACTGGGCGGATTTTAAGTCCGCTGCCTCTGCCAATTGGGCTATGGGGGCCCGGCGGCGAATCTAGCGCGCGGGCGC